>CAZPTC010000184.1:0-5421 GCA_964589455.1 uncultured Desulfovibrionaceae bacterium
GTTTTCTATAGGGACATTTATTTTCTTTAAGATGTAATTTCTATTAGTTATAGTTTTCTGGTTTGCTCATTTTTCCATTAAAGCATACCCCCGCATCCGCCAGAGTATTTGCGCTTATTAACGGAAATACTCTAAGGCGACTATTTTACGCGGGGAAAAGGTAGAAGGCAAGCGGGAATTACGGAAGGAAATCTGGCTGAAAGCTGAGTCTGAAAAACGAGCGCTGCTGAATCAGCCTACTATTGGATATATTTGGCAGGAGTACCAACCGCAAAACTCCACAAAAAAGCCACTAGCCACTGATGGGTATAATTTTAAAAAACCATCTCAGGGGTAGTAGGTGTACACCTAGTTTGGGATAGTAGCATTTTTTCGTTAAGAGCCTGACTAGAATTTTTCCATGTGTTAAGGTAAACTGTTTGTGGTTCTCGGCAGTCCTTGTTGTTCGAGTTGTTTTTGGCTAAAACACAACTGCCAAGGGTCGCTTATTTTGGCAAGCTTTATCTGTAAGCTTCCACGTTACAATCTATGCTGACAAAAAAGGTGTACTATCATGCAATTACCAGCCATTATTCGTGAAGTGAAAGCAGCTTTACACCCACAAAACGCTTTAGCAAGTGATGTACCAACACGCCTGCAAAAACTTTACAGTATTATTGAAAGAGAAATTGGAATAGATGAGTTAAGCTTTAACCATGGAAATATACAAAGTGGCCTAACAGATAAATGGCTGGTGAATAAAACAGGCTTTAATATGGTACAGTTACCAGTTTTGCGTATTCTCAGGCGGGATAGCTCCTACGTTGAAAACACGCAAACTGTTTGGGTAATAAACAGTTTACAGGATGCAATGCCAGATTGGCTTGTACCACTTATTAATTCCACAAATTTTGTTCCCACCCTTATGATGCCCCTTAATACCACAAAAGAACACTGTGGTATCTTTACCTTTAGCAAGCAAGGGGAGTTTTACGAAAGTGACAGGAAACTGCTGCTTGCTCTTAAAAAAGATTTTGTGGAATTTGTGAATGTGCTTAAGCTATACACCCCACCTTCCCAACCAGACATTGTTAATCTGGTGCCCACGTTTGAAGAACTTATAGGGGGAAACCTTATTGGAGTTAACAAAGGGTTGCGAAAGGTTTTTAGCCAAATTCGTTTTGTTGCCTCTACCAACAGCCCTGTTTTGCTGCGGGGAGAAACTGGTACTGGTAAAGAAGTTATCGCAAAGGCCATCCACAACCTTTCTGCTGGTGAAAAAAAACCCTTTATTGCAGTAAATTGTGGTGCAATACCAGAAAATCTCCTGGATTCGGAGCTTTTTGGGCATGAAAAAGGGGCCTTTACTGGTGCCATTTCTCGACATTTGGGGTATTTCGAACAGGCAGATGGAGGCACCATTTTATTGGATGAAGTGGGGGAGCTTCCGCTATCTGCGCAAACACGGCTTTTGCGTATTCTTCAGGAAAAAAAGCTTCAGCGGGTTGGGGGCAGTAAAACAATTTTTGTTAATATACGTATACTGGCCGCAACCCACAGAGATCTTAAATCTATGATCCATGCCGGCACCTTCCGTGAAGATTTGTACTACCGCCTGCGTGTTGTTGAAATAACAATCCCACCCCTCCGCGAAAGAAAAGAGGACATTGAGGATTTGCTGGAGTTTTTTCTTAAAAAACACGCCGCTGGCATAGGTATTTCTGCGGATTTACGGGTTGACCCGCGGGAATTACCTTTTCTTTTGGATTACCCTTGGCCTGGTAATGTGCGTGAACTGGAAAATGCTGTGGAACACGCGCTTGTTTTTTCTGATAATAAAAAAATACGTTTTGCAGAAATTTTACCATGTTTTGGCCAGCTACTGGAAAAGGATAATGAACCGCAGCAAGACTTACTGTTGGACACTGTAATCCGTAGACACATAGAATATATACTAAAAAAAACTAAAGGAAGAATACAGGGGCCAAAGGGCGCTGCCCGTATTCTTGGGTGCCACCCAAATACTCTGCGTAAGAAAATGGATAAGCTTGGTATTGCGTATGCTGCCATACGGGAAGGCCACAAAAATCAAAACTTGGCGTTAGCAAAAAAATGCTAAAAAGTGTGGAAAATTTGTAAAAAGCGCGTATTGAAGCCAATTATCCCAATTAATAACAGTACGCGGGAAGAAGTGCTTTTGTTATTAATTTTTTACCCTATAGCGTATTTTTTAACAGCTTCTTTACCAATATGAATGGCCTGCGTAGATAAAAGCGTAAAAAAAAATTCTCCTCCATAGCGGAGTTTATCTGCTCGCTAATACCCTAAAGGGTGTTTTATGGCCATTTCCCCTTTGTGATTGCTCGAAAAAACAATAAAATACAACTAGATATTGCCTGTGGCATTCCATTTGCATTTACAGGCATACTGCAAGAAATGCAGATGAACAAGAAAACACCCATAAACATTGGGTTTTCTATGCTGCTTAATTTTGCATAAGAAACGTATGGTGCTGATTATTCTTTAGATCATCCACAACTAAGAGGAAAAAAATGGATCAGATTCGTAATGCTATTGTTGTTATGATGGACAGTTGGACAGCCACCTACACGGGGTGCTATGGTAATACTGTTGTACAAACCCCCAATATTGATCGTTTGGCACGCGAAGGCATAGTTTTTGAGAATGCGTATGCCGAATCCTCCCCCACAATACCCTGCCGCAGGGCCATGCACACTGGCCGTTATACACTTCACGAAATTGGCTGGGCGCCTTTACGTATCCAGGAAACAACCATAGCGGATCTTTGCTGGGGGCAAGGAATTGATACTGCCCTTGTGTATGACTGCCCCATGTATCGCTTACCCAAGTTTTGTTTTACCCGTGGCTTTGATAAAGCGTGGTTTATTCATGGGCATGAGGGGGATCACCATTATTATGATCGCCATGAGCTTGTGCACTACAAAGTGGAAGACTTTATGGAGCCAAGGGTACTTCAGGAAGCAGACAAAATACTGGGCGAACGTGTGGTTGGCCCTCACCTTGAAGAGGTTGCGGGGTATTTACACCAAACGCAGTTTTGGAAATCTGTGGAAGATCAGCGTTGCATACGTACCTTCAAAAATGCAGCAGAGTACATTAAACGCTGCGACAAAAACCAACCATTCTACTTATGGGTAGACTGTTTTGACCCCCATGAACCTTGGGATGTTCCAAGCGTCTATGACAAAAACAAAAAGTGCCCCTATGACCCAGATTATACGGGGGTTGACCAGTTCCATCCTCTGCACTGCGAAGTAAAAGATATTTATACTGAGGCAGAAATGCAGCATATACGTGCCCTTTACGCAGAAAAAATAACGCTTTGTGATACAGCCATTGGTTTATTTCTGGACACAATCCGTGCATTAGGCTTGTGGGAAAACACCCTGCTTCTGCTTACTTCTGACCACGGTGAACCACTTGGCAATGGGGAACATGGGCATGGCATTATGCGCAAAGTACGGCCATGGCCTTATGAAGAACTGGTGCGCATTCCCCTTATTATTAAAGCGCCTGGCATTAAAGCAAACCAGAGAAGTGTGGCTTTTGCGCAGTCTTGCGATGTAGCGCCTACAATTTTGGAATGGCTTGGTCTGGATATTCATCCCGATATGACAGGCAAGTCTTTACTTGGCATCTGCTTTAATAAAGAGGAAAAAGTCCGCGACTTTGCTATTGCAGGTTACTATAAATATTCTTGGTCTATTATTACAGATGAATGGTCGTATATCCATTGGGTAAAGAATGACAAACTGGAAGGCGTGAGCAGCAAGGCAATGTCTGCTATTTATGCAGAAGGTTCTATGGAAGCTGCCGCGCATGTAAAATCTGACTCTGCCGAAGCAAAAATTGTGTTAAATGGCGCCACTAACTCTGTCCATGCCAGGTTAAAGGAAGCTGCCACATTAGATGGTGAGGATCAATGGACATGTACACCTGGTTCTGAAGCGAAAGTGCCAGAAAAGGATGAGCTCTACAACCGTAAAACAGATAGAACTCAGCAGCATAACTGTATTGAAAAACATCCGGAAGTTGCACGGGAGCTTTTAAAAACATTAAAGAACTTTATAGGACAGTTACAAACGCTGTAAGTTGTTTTCAATATACGGCATACGTTCACGGCTTTTCTGTTGTCTTTGTACCTTCTGTGGACTTATGCCGTATTTTATCCACCCTTGGATTGCTTTTCATGGGTGGATCACATGGAATACTTAGAGGCAGAACATGTTGCCTTTTCCATACTCCGGTATTTTTACCATGAGCTTTTTTTGTTTTTTGTAAACTACCCAATTCTATGAGGGAGAAAAAAGTATGTTAGCAGGTGAACCGTATCCATTTGCGTTGATGATTGGCCTGGCGTGGATAGGTATATTTTTATTAATGGGGGTTATAGTTCGTAACAGCATACCTTTCCTAAGAAGATATGCTGTTCCTGCCTGTATGGTTGGGGGTATTCTTGGGCTTATTGCCATGAATTTGGGGCTTATGGATATTGGGCCACTTGCTCCTGACCCTGAACTGCTCCAGGTTATTGCATGGCATATGTTTTCTTTTACATTTATAGCATTTGGGCTTTTATCCAATTTTACTGTGGCAAAGTCTGACAAAGTCGGTGCCCAAAAATCAACAGGGCCGTCTGTGCTACGACGCGGCTGCTGGATGGGTTGCCTAACAGTAGGGAATTCTTCCTTGCAAGGCGCAGTGGCTGTAGGCTGTTTTGCGCTTTGGAGTGCGTTTATTGATCCTACCGTGTTTGTAAGTGCAGGGGCAATTGCTTCCCAGGCTATAGCGGGTGGACCTGGACCTGCCATGTCTACTGCCAGAGTTTGGGAAAATGCTGGTGTATCAGGCATGATGCCGTTTGCTCTTGGTTTTAACGCGGCAGGTTTTGTTGCCTCCATTTTTGTGGGTATAGTTTGCACAAACTGGATGATACGTAAAACAGGCAGGAAGCCAGATAATTATGTCATGCCACGGGAAGAAGAATATGGCATGTACCAGAAAGGTGATTCTCCTGTGGGCAGTCGCCTTACCTTTATGGGCAATAATATTGATACAATGTCCTTTGTTATTGGCCTCATGGTCGTCTTATATTTTATTTTATACCTTGTCATGTACGGCCTTTCTTTTTTACTTCCACAGGCCATTCTTGCTATGGTGTGGAGCATTTATTATGTTCTTGGCCTCTTGCTTGGAACAGGTGTAAAAATTCTGTTTACAAAATTTGATAAAGATTATCTTATTGATAAAGGGTCTGTAAGCCGTATTAACGGCTTTTTGCTTGACTTTATGGGCTTAGCAGCACTTCTGAGTGTAATACTGGGGGATATAAGTCACGTTCTTGTACTTATTGTTGCAACATCCATTCTTACAATAGCCGTAACAGTGCTTTTTCTCTGG
>CAZPTC010000185.1:0-5421 GCA_964589455.1 uncultured Desulfovibrionaceae bacterium
ATGCGTGCTATTACAGAAATTATTGTTCACTGTGCGGACACATACGCACGAATGGATATTGGCAAAAAAGAGATTGACCAGTGGCACCGTGAGCGTGGTTTTGACGGCATTGGCTATCACTATGTTATCTGCCGCAATGGCCTTGTAGAAGCTGGCAGGCCAGAAAGCACACAAGGCGCGCATTGCACGGGGCATAATGCCCATTCCATTGGTGTGTGCCTTGTGGGTGGCAAAGGCGATAATGGTAAGCCTGAAAATAATTTTACGCATGCGCAAATGGAAACACTGAAAAACATGCTCTTTGACCTTACAGGGCGTTTTCCTGATGCAAAGATTTTTGGCCACAAAGATTTTGCCAATAAAGCCTGCCCCTGTTTTGAGGTGTCTGACTTCCTTAAAAGCATAAATCTATCTGAAAAGAGTGGAAAGGCATAAGTAAATGCAAAATACGAAGCGCTTTCTTTCCATTCTCCTCTTTTTCGCCGCAGCACTTACGGTGTTTTCTCTCGGCTATTGGGCGGGTGGAAACTACTACAAAGGGCTTTTGCTTACTGAGCAGGCAAATAGAGCGAAAGAAGAGGAAGTACGCTTACGCCAGATTGTTGATGTACAAGTGCAAGCGCAGAAACGCCTTCTCACACAAGCTTTGCAGACCAACTTACTCATAGTGGAATTGGATGAAAGCAAAAAGCAACTTGCCAAAGAAAGAAAAGACTTCAACAGGAGGCTGCAACATGCGGCAAATAGCGCCCTTACTACTTGCACTGGCCTGCCTGATGACTGGGTGCGCCTCTACAACGAAGGGCTATACGGCACCGATAATCAGCATGGAACACAATCTGCCACTACCCACAATAGCATTGCCGATGAAACCAGAACCATTGACGCCAGGATACAGCAAAGAGAACCCTTGAACCCATTGGCAAGCCCAGAAGACGTGCTGGCTCATATCCGTGATTATGGGCAGTTCTGCCGTGACTTGGAATCGCGCTTTCTTATGCAAACACAACTGGTAAAGGAAGCGTATGAATAGTTTTTTTTCCGCTTTTTCAGCAAGCCTTTTTGACCTTTGGGAAGTGAAGCTAGGGCTTGGGCTTGTCATTACAGGCTTTGTGGGGGTGTTTGGTGTGGATGAACGTCTTGTTTGGTTACTTGTTGGCGCACTAGTCGCGGATAATGTTGCTGGCATTCTGGCAGCTACAAAGCGAGGGCGGTTCCGCTGCTCTGTGTTTGCTAAAAAAGTGAAAAAAATCCCTGCACTTTGCATTTATATTTTGCTTGTTGCGATATGTAATCTGGCGCTGGAAATAAGTTTTGAAATGCCATGCCCCTTTCTTGAACTCTTTATCGCTTATCTGGTAGCCAATGAAAGTATCAGCATTGCAGTACACATGCGTCAACTTGGATGCATGCCACCAGCTATTGTAGAAAATTTTCTTGTTCGCACAAAAAAAGTGATTGAAGATAGAGCGCAAAAGCAGCCACTGAAAAAAGAACAAGGGGAGGAAGACGAAAAGAATGATTAATCCTGATGAAGCATCCTCCCTTAAACAAGTTCCTGGTATGACTGGCCTTGCCTCCTCCCTTATGAGTGAATTCCGTATAGCGGAAAAAGACCGTCGTGACCATGAAGAGCGCTGGCTGGACGACTTACGCCAGTACCGTGGTCTTTATGATGCGGATACACTGGAAAGAATAGGGAAAAGCCGTTGCCGCCTCTACATGAATATCACCAAGCAAAAGGTGGACGCTACAAAAGCAAGGCTACAATCCCTGCTTTTTCCCTCAACATCTGAAAACAACTGGAGCATTAGCCCCACCCCTGACCCAGATGTACCTGAAGAGTTGCTCCAACTGGAACAACTCGCTGCTATGCAAGAAGGCAGACAACCTAAAAGCTCGCAGGAAATCGCTAAAGACGCTGCAGGCCGTATGAGCAAGGTGATAGCAGACCAGCTTGCAGAAACCCAAGGACGCCCGAATTACCGGGCTTCTTGTGGGGATATTCTCCACCAGGGTCTTTTGCACGGCACAGGTATTTTAAAGGGGCCGCTTGTAGAAACCCGCAAAAGCCGCCGCCTTGCCCGTGACCCACAAACAGGTATGTGGGGATTATTTGATATAGCGGGAGAAAATGCTCCCTATTTTGAGATAGTGCCAATCTGGAATTGCTACCTTGACCAAAGCACAGCCAGCCCAGAGGCTATGCGGTATGTGTGGCAAACACATATAATGTCTGCAAAAGAGCTTTTAGAGGGTCTTGCTACTATGCCCCTCTTCGACACATCTGCCATACGCGATTATGTGCAAGACCACCCCAATGGGGACTTTAAGGCATTATGGTGGGAACAGGAACTCAAAAGCTTATCCCAGGCAGAAAAACAGTCTGCAAATACCTCAGAGAATACAGGGCGTTTTCGTGTTCTCGAGCGTTGGGGTCAGCTTACGGGTCAGCAAATGCGGGACGCTGGCATGGAAATACCAGAAGGTAGCGAACTACGCACTTTTGATGCGCAGATTTGGATGCTTGGCGACAAGATTATCAAGATTGCCAAGCAGGAAGTTATGGGCTTTGGCCTGCCATACCAGCTTTTCTACTACCATAAAGATGAAACCAGTATTTGGGGTGAAGGGCTGGCTTGGTGTCTAAAAGATATACAAGTGGGCATAAACGCGGCACTGCGCATGATTATGGATAACGCTGCCATAACAAGCGGCCCTATGGTTGGCATAAATGTTTCAGCTCTAGAAGAAGGACAGGATCTCACTGAGTTGGAACCGTGGAAAATATTTCCCTTTTCCAGTGCGCAAGATATGCGCGAGGCAATAACCCTATGGCAATTAACGGGCAACACAAGCGAACTGCTGCGTATTTATGACCTACTGCTACAAATGGCAGATGAAATGAGTGTGCCCCGCTATATGGCTGGTGACAATACTATGCTGCGGGGTGCAGGGGAAACTGCCAGCGGCCTTTCCATGCTTATGAACGCCGCTAATCTGACTATACAGGATTTAGTGAGAAATTTTGACGATGGCGTTACCCAGCCGTTTATCCGCTCCCTTTACCTCTGGAATATGGTGTTCAACCCCGATGAAAGCATTAAAGGCGATTATGACGTGGTTGCGGTCGGTTCTTCTTCACTTTTGGCGAAAGAAGCAGAAGGACAGCGCCTTATGCAGGCCATGCAAATATTCCAAGCCCCGCAGTTTGCCGGGCGCATCAAAGAAGAAGAACTTCTTAAAGATATTTTGCAAAAGTTTAATCTGCCAGACCACATTCTGCGTTCAAATGAAGAATTTGAGCAATGGCAAATGGAACAAGCCCAAAAAGCCGCTGCCGCCCAAGCCGCCGCTCAGGTGCAGGCCGTGGTGGCTGAACTGGAGAAGCGTGGCGTGCCGCCTGAGATAGCCATGCAAGAAATTATGGCTATGGCTGCAAAAATGGCCATGCAAATGGAACAGCCCACTCAACCAGGCCAGGCAGGACAAGCAGTACCGTCACCACAAGCAGTGGGGGTAGCGGCATGACAACTGTAAGCACACTAAAACAAACACTTACACCGCAGTCCGCAGAAGCTCTTGAAAAGATGCTTGAAGAACGCATTACTACTCGCACTTCAGAGCTTTTATCTGTTGACCCCATGAAAATATCCCGCGTGGCAAGTATTCAAGGGGCAATTAGTGAGCTGAAACAGCTCCTCAAGGCAATACGCGGGTAACGCATACAAAAGGATGTAAATAAAATGGGTAATGAAGCAGACGTGAAAGAAGTAGAGCAAGGGCAGGAAGAAGTTTCGTATGAAGATGCCTGGCAAGAACCTGCTGAAGAACCAGCGCAAGATGAGCCTCTTCAAGAAGAGGACGTACAGGATGAGGAACCCTCTGAAGAGCATGAATCTGCTCCTAAAGGTGATCCCGCTTCTGTAGTTCAAAATACCTCCACAGTTTCTTCCCCTGTACCCCCCGAAACACCGGAAGAACCAGAATGGAAGACAGAGCTTGCGAAAATTCGGGCTGAAAACGAAACCCTGAAGCGTCAGGTGGAAGAAGTAGCAAAGAAGCCGCCAGAAGGGATTCCTGTTGAGGACATGCCAGAAGACTATGCGGAATTTGCCAAGCAATATCCGGAACTGGCGCACATGGCACGGGAAAACTCGCCTATTGGGCGCGGTATACGCAACCGTTTGGAAAACCTTGGCGTAGAGGATGCTGCTGAATACGCTGCCCCAGCCTTGGAAGTTCGTAAGGCTAAAGAGCGAGAAAGTTTTGTTGCCAGACAGGAAGAAGAAAAACAGGCAAGCGCACAGGCTATGGCAGATTGGCAGGCAAAGGTGTTTGTTGCAGTGCCAGAACTCCATGCCGCTATGCAGGCTGGTAATGGCAATAAATTTGTCAGTGAGGTGGAAACATGGGCAAAAAGCAAACCGTATGAGGAGGCTTCCTCCTTACTCGCTATTATAGATAGTGGCAGTGCTGAGCAAACAATAGCTTTGTTGAACAGGTTCAAGGCTGAAAAATCTCAGCAAAAAGGTGCCGCTACAAAAAAAGCTGCGGATGCAATGGCTGCTGTGCCAGGGCACCCTAACCCTCTGGGTATCAGGCAAGAGGGGAAAAAGGACGACTATGACCGAGCCTGGGAAGAAGGCTAATACACTATGAGTGCTAATCAAACAACGTATGGGGATATTTCCCCTCGCACTGCCGCTAAAGTAATCAAAGAATTGCTTAAGCGTGCAGATGAGCTTTTGCTTACAGAAAAGTTTGGGCAATCCAAACCGCTTGGCCCCAATGAAACCAAAAGCGTTATGTTCAGACGCTATAACCCATTACCCACTGAACCCAAAGAATTGCAGGAAGGTGTAACTCCTGCCGGCACTAAAATGGGCAAAACAGACATAGCCGCAAACCTCAAGCAATACGGGGACTATGTGGAAATTACTGACCACATTTTGGATACCCATGAAGACAACGTGTTGCAGGAGGCCATAGCACTTTGCGGGGAACAGTCTGGGGAAATGCTGGAACTGATACGCTTTGGTATTCTTTTATCCGGCACCAATGTTTTTTATGCAGATAGCGTGGCTGACCGCGCAAGCGTGAAAGGAACATATTCCCGTGACTTGCAACGCTCTATTACAGAAGCTTTGCGTAAGCAAAGGGCAAAACCCATTACTAAGGTCGTAAAGTCCACCCCCGATTGGGGTACAGAACCCATTCAAGCCGCCTATATTGCTATTGTACCTGTGGAAATGGACAGTACAATCCGCGACTTGCCGGGCTTTGTGCCTGCCGAAAAATACGGCACGGAAAAGGCTATGGAAGGGGAAATCGGCAAGGTGGAAAACGTGCGCTATATTGCCAGCAACCTTATCCCTACCTTCGCTGGTGAAGGGGCAGCCGTCACTTCAGAAAAGGTGC
>CAZPTC010000186.1:0-5409 GCA_964589455.1 uncultured Desulfovibrionaceae bacterium
GCGTTAAGGCTGGGAACACCGTACGAGGTAAGTTCCCCGGAATGAGCGCCCGCCAAGCCAATTTTAATGGTGTCTGCTGCAAGGGCAGGACTTGCCAGCAATAAAAGCGCCGCAAAAGTCGTCAGAACCTTCATCCAACGCTTGGACATGGGAACCTCCAAAAGGTGAAAAAATGACAAAATTGTAAATTCGTACTGTCAAGTAGAACAGCCGGTTAACGGAAAAAGTATTCTGCACTATCACGGCTTTTCTGTCAAATTGTTTTGGAGTGGGAAGGCTACACAACCCCCTAGCTTTTAGCAGTAAATAAGACCAGCACATGGGCATGTGAAAAACAACGTGCTTTGCCCAGCGGTTTACACACTGTTCTGCTACTCGTTAGAAAGATACGACTTAAGAACTTTAGGAAGGTATTTTTCGCAAAATTCCGTGCAGTTTTCTGCAACTGCCTTTAATTTGCCTTTTTCTTCATGGGCATAATAATAGACCGCAGGGTCATTTTTTTTCATAAGAAGGTTATCCCCATCTGCCTTTAACCAAAAATCGCCTAGTATTAATTCGCTTCCCCCGTTATTTGTGGACCAATTTTCTACATTAATAGAAAAACCATCTGCATCCATAACGGAAATATGCTGGATAAGTTTGCGTAATTCAGGGGTGAAAATAAAATCCAGCTTCTGCTCCAGTTTCTTTATGGCATCAGCATCAAGGCCGGGCTTAAGAGCATCAAACGCAAAATATTTTTTCACAAGGGTATTAAACAAGTTGGGGAACTCTGCCCCAAGGCTTGCAAAGTTTTGCTTAAATACTTCTCTTTCCCCTTCCCGCAATTTACGTTCTTCCTTTGCTTTTTTGCGCATTTCACGCGCCCAGCCGCTTGTGTAAACATCATTATCCGGTATCTCTATATTGCGTTCTTTAAAGTACCGTTGTACCCCACCCTGGGAATAGGCTGTTGCTTGAAAGGGCATATATTCTTTGTTTGGTTTTATATGCAAAAAAATGGCTGTTGATGTGCGTTGCTGCACGATATGTTCGTTTTTTTCCCACCAGTCAAACCATTGCTTGGGGCTAAGTTTTCCAAGTGCCAATTCTTCCAGTTTTGCATCAATTTCATCCATTTTCACTCTTCCTTTTGCTTTGTGCGTCCAGAGCATTGCCATATGCAACGCTATGTGCAGGTTTAGCAATTACAAAATATAGCCACTCCATTTATTCTCAGATGAATAAAACTCTTCCGCCTTATGGATAAGCCAGGCGCCTTTATATTTTTTCATAGTAAAGCGCACCCTTTCATCTCTGACATTACTTGGGTTGTAATAGAGAATAATTTTATTCCCATCAATAACCACTTCATCTATTACATCTTTAGGGTTATAGGTGGGTGGCCAGCCAACAGCACCATAAAGGCGGCGTCTGTCTGCTTTTTTTGGTATACAATAGGTGTCATATAATACAGCTAATTCTGCATTTGCACGGGCAAAAATTGCGGCATCTACATCACCGTCTTCTTCATCTTCCACTTTTTCAAATTCCTCGTTATAGTGTGTTTCCCAAGTATACATGGCTGAGAAAAAATTTTGCAGTGTTTTTTTTGCCTGTTCCACATCTGCTTCTGTAACTGCCTGCATAGATATTATTCCATTTCTTTTAGGTTAACACATACGGGGAAGCCATCCATAAGCGCGCCATTTTCTTCCATACACACACGTATATCAAGTATTGAGCTATGCTCCATGTCTAGTACATCCACTATTATCCCTTCTATATGCAGATATTTTTGCATATCTGCCTTTGTACGAATAGGGTATGACCCAAAGTCATATAAGGTACCGTATGTATTTTGGTCTTCCATATTGTCCCAGTTGACTTCAATAACTTTTTGCAGCAATTTCTCTGCAGATATAGCTGTAATTTTTTGCATGTCATTTTCTACAGCAAGGATAACTTCATCCATAACCTGCTGTAGACTTTCCGCAGTAGCTTCCATATCTGCTGGCAAATAAACCGACAGGCTAAAGCTAACATTTCCCCCCCAAAGGGGTATTGTGCTATAGCCATTAGTTAGCATCTGCCTTTCTGGGTACTTCACAAGAAAAAGGTCTATTTTTTCTGGGGCAAAACTTAATGAAACCTGCATGTCCAGCTTTCTCTTTTGCGCCTTGCTTTCGCCATACTTTTGCGTTTTTTTTGCTGCAATAAAGGCTTCATCATCTGGTGCATACGCAATAGACGTGTTGTAAATGGCTAAAACATTAAGTTTTTTTTCGCTCATGAATGGCAACATCTGGCCTTTTAGCTGGGGATTACCCGTAAGAATAAGTGCTTCCAACTTGGGAGATTCCATAAAAGAAGCAGGCACATTACCAGAAAAATTGTTGCCAGAAAGATTAAGATATTCCAGATGAGGCATAGCAAATAAAACTTCTGGCAAGCTGCCGGAAAGATTATTGCCATATAAACTTAGTTTTTTTAAGGCGGGTAATGCTGCTATAATGGGGTATGCATGGTCCGTAAGCGCATTGGAACCCAGATCCAGCTCTTGCAGGTTGCGGCAATGTATAAGGCTTGCGGGAATTTCCTTAAGCCTATTGCCTGAAATATAGACGTCTGTTAAATTTTGTAGTTTCCCTATTTCTTCTGGCAGGGCCTGTATATGGGTATTTTTCACTATCAAACCCCTAAGAGCCGCCATATTGCCTATAGACAAAGGTAAACTTTGCAAGGGGGTGTTATCAATAGATAACCAGCCCAAATTTTGCAGACTGCCCAAACTTTCTGGCAAGGAAGTGAGAAGGCAGTCAGATATATACAGTGTTTGCAGCGCATCCAGCTTCCCAATACTGTCTGGCAGTTTTTTAAACCCGCAAGAGGTAAAAGTAAGCCATCGCAAACTGCGCAAACCAGAAAGATCCTCTGGCAGCGGCCAATTATAGTTTTGCAGAAATAAAAGTTCCAACTGGGGCATGGCAAATAAAGAATCCGGCAAAGGTTGCATATACTCTATGCCATGCAATTCTAAAACTCTAAGGCCAGTCAAATGGGTAATTTCTTCTGGAAGCAAAAACACTTCTGCATCATCAAACAGATTTATGAATAACTTATCAATACGCCCATTTTGTGTTTCAATATAAACATTGTCATGTCCAAGTACATTATACAGGGCATCCAACACCTGCTGATCTTCCTGCAACAAAACATTTTTTTCCTCATTCTCCCATATATCATAATAGTCAGGCTCTTTGGATGCGGACAAATAGCCTTCCACAATCCCTTTGAAGAGTATAAAAAATGTAGGTAACGGAGCTATAACAAACCCCTTTTTTGGCTGCACAGCAGATTCTTCTGCAAAAGCAACAGGGCTTGCACATACAAGAAATAAAAGAAGTAACAATAAATGTTTTGCAAACCATAGCATAGTACTACTCCAAATATAATGCGCACTTACAACAATAATCTATCCACGTATAAGGTTTGCTACACCACAACGTGTAAAAACTGTGTCTACATTTCCCCGCCTGTTACAATGCCATTTTCTACAGTTACACATATTTGGTGCCCAGCAACAAGCGCTTCATCTGCTTCCATACAAACATTGATGCGGATACCTGGTTTTTCTAAAGGTTCTTCCACTTCCATAAATACACTTTCTATTTTTAGGTATGAAAGAAGGTCTTCTTTCGTGCGTATGGGATAGTCTCCCCTATCTTCTATAAGACCATAGAAGCCATACGCCAGCACAGACTCTATATGGTATTCTGCAACTGCCTTAAGCAGTGCTTCTTTTCCTATGGCATTAAGCTGCTGCATGGCTTTTTCCATAGCGGGTATCGCGCCTTGTATTCTGGCTTTTGTTTTTGGCAGATAAATATTGCGTATCCATTCACCCATATCTATGACAACGCTAAAAGCTACTTCTTCCCCCCACAGGGTAATGGGGACATAGTCACTGCTGAACATAGATTCACTGTCAAACAGGGCAATATCCTGCGGCAAAAAACCAAAGGTAAGATGGAAAACAGGGTTCGTACTGGGGGAGGCCTCCCATAATTTTGGGTATTGCCTTTCTTTGGCGGCTAAAAAAGCAGCGTCCGTGGGCGCATACGAAAGGCCTGTGTTGTAAATAACAAGCGTTTGCAGGTTGCCGCTGGTTATAAAGGGCAGCATTTCCCCCTTAAGCTCTGCATTATTGGTGAGAATAAGGACGTAGAGAGCAGAATCCATAAGAGCAGCGGGTACATTGCCAGAAAAATTATTGCCGGAGAGGTTCAAATACTCCAGCTTTGGCAAGGCAAAAAGCATTTCTGGTATGGCACCTGAAAACCCATTGCCATGCAAGTTAAGCCTTTCGAGGGCTGGCAATGTGGCAAGGCTGCTGATATCACTTTGGCCCAGGGCATTAAAGCCTAAATCCAGTTCTTTAAGGGCTTTGCACCCTGCCATATTGCTGGGTAACTCGGTAATATTGTTACCTGCTAAGTAGGCCAATTCTAAAGCTGGCAAAGTACCAAAGCTTTCTGGCAGAGAAGTGAGCTTATTATTGTATGCGCGCAGATATTTAAGCGACTTTAAATTCCCCAAAGATTCTGGCAAAGTTTCTAGAAGGGAATCGCGGATATCCAGATTTTTCAGATTTGGCAAGTTGACGATATTTTCTGGCAAAGACGTAAATGCGGCATTTTGCGCGTAAAAAAAGCGTAACGTGACAAGGTTGCCCAAGTTTTCTGGTAACGTATCAAAAGCGCAGGAGTAAAAACTTATGTCTTCTAAAATAGATTGTTTAAAAGCATCTTCTGGTAATGGCCAAGCATAGTATCTTAAGCTCAGTGCTTTTAAGTTTGGGCTATTAAACAGTTCCTGTGGCAAGGGTTTTGTAAGGCCCTTAGTGTTTACTTCCAGCTTTGCTAAAGTAGGCAAGGCAGCAAGTTGCTCTGGAAATTCCCAGGGTTCAGTATAGGATGTATGGTAAATTTCCAGCTCTGTTATATGGCCATTTTCCTGCTCTATATATGTGCCTTGCGTGCTGCCACGGGAATTGTACAGAGCATCCAGGGCTGCTGTGTCATCCGGGTGAAGGGGAACAAATGGGGCAACATCTGCCAAACCATCTTCAGCCCCTGCTATGGAAACAGGGAAAATACATACGCCCATTGTGAGAATAGAAAGCAGTACACGTTTACCTATGTATTTTTTCATACTTTACTCCATACTTGGTGTAGCAAATTCTTCTTGTGCAGCAAAAGACAACAACATACGTTCCATACCTTGCTACCAGCTATGCTTGCTCCATACACTGCTTTGCATAAAAAAGCCAGTGCATTTTCCTTCTGGAAAATGCACTGGCTGAAAACTATTAACAATTAAAGTTTTTTTTGAAAGGGGTGGGGGTTTGGGGGCGGGGGTAGAGTT
>CAZPTC010000187.1:0-5317 GCA_964589455.1 uncultured Desulfovibrionaceae bacterium
GTATCGGCTTTCCAAGTTTGGCTATACACGCGGTTTTGACAAAGTCTGGTTTACCCACGGCCATGAAGCTGACCACGATTATTTTGCCACAGACCCCTTATACCACTATAAACCAGAAGACTTCCACGAAGACCACGTTATCCGCGATGCGGATGCAGTCACTGGCGAGGCTATTATCAAAGAGCTTCTGCATGAAACAGACTGCTACCTGCGTAAAACGCAATATTGGAAGAGCGAAAAAGATCAGCATGTTGCTGTTACAGTGCGCAAAGCATGTGAATACCTTAGCCAGGTAGACCGCAACAAGCAGTTCTTCTTGTGGATAGACTCTTTTGACCCGCATGAACCCTGGGACTCCCCTTCTGTATACGATGCAGAGCTTCCCTGCCCCTATAACCCAGACTACAGGGGCAAAGACCAGTTTCTGCCTGTTATGGGCCTTGTAAAAGGTATTTATACAGAAGAAGAACTGCATCATATCCGCATGCTCTATGCCGAAAATGTTACTATGTGCGATACATATCTGGGCTTACTTATGGATACTGTCCGCAAACTTGGCCTTGAAGAAAACACCCTGCTCATGATGGTTTCTGACCACGGCGAACCCCTTGGCAATGCGGAACATGGGCACGGCCTTATGCGTAAAGTACGCCCCTGGCCATATGAAGAACTTGTACACGCCCCCATGCTCTTGCGTGCGCCAGGTATACAGGCAGGCCAGCGCATTAAAGCATTTGTGCAAAGTGTAGATGTAGCCCCCACTGTTTGCGACTGGCTGGGCATTGGCGTACACCCAGATATGCAGGGGAAATCTCTTTTACCCCTCGTTCGAGGTGAAGTGGCCAAACTGCGTGACCACGCCATTGCAGGGTACTGCAAATATTCTTGGAGCCTCATAACGGAAGATTGGTCATATATCCACTGGCTTACAAAAGCAGAAAGCACAGCAGAATTTACCTTTGGTATGTACGCCAGCAGTATGCTGGAAGCTGGTGGCGCTGCTATGGCAAATTCTGTGCTTGCAGAAGTTGCAAAACCCAGCAGCCTGACTAATGAAGCTATGGAGCGCCTTAAGGCCGCCGCCACAGTAGATGGCGAAGAACAATGGACATGCACCCCAGGCTCTTCTGTAGAAGTGCCAGAAGAAGACGAACTGTATGACCGCCATACAGACCCCTTCCAACTCCATAATATTATTAAAAAACACCCGGATATTGCAGAAAAAATGCTCCGCACTCTGCGTGAAACTATCGCAGACATCAAGGCCAGCTAGACTTTTTTATAAGGGATACTCCCATATACGCATTTTTCTATAAAACATTCTTAGGAGAAAAGATGAAAAACATTCGCAATGCTATTGTCATGATGTTCGACTCTTGGCAGCACAATTACACAGGTTGCTACGGGAACAGTTGGATCAAAACCCCTAACATAGACCGTTTTGCCAAAGAAGGCGTGCTTTTTGAGCAGGCGTATGGCGAAAATATGCCCACTCTGCCTGTACGCCGCGCTATGATGACAGGCCGCTATACCCTACATGAAATAGGCTGGGCACCACTGCGCCCGGAAGATACAACTATTGCAGACCTTTGTTGGGGTACAGGTGTAGATACAGCTATGGCGTATAACTCCCTTGTGCTCTTTATGGACAAAGCTGGTTTTGCCCGTAGCTACGCTAAGGCTATTTTTAGCCGTGGCTTTGATAACTTCCATTTTGTATGTGACGAACTGTACCATTATACGGTAGACCAGTTTTTTACAGATGAAGGCTTTATTGACCGCCTGCGCGCCTTGCCGGATGGCAAGGAATTAGAAGCCATGTGCAAAAGCGAGTACGATGGTTATCTGCGTGATAAGCAGTACTGGACAAGCGAAGAAAAGCATACTGTTGCCGTTAATATAGCAGAAGCTATTAAGCTTATTGAAGGCCGCGACAAAACCCATAGTTTTCACCTGTGGATAGACTGCTGGGACCCGCATGAGCCTTGGGATCCACCTTCTGTATGGGATAAAGATATGCCCTGCCCGTATGACCCGGACTACAAAGGGGCAGATCTTTGGCTGCCGCCAATGAGCCCAGTAAAAGACTTGTACACAGAACCACAAATGAACCACGTGCGTATGCTTTTTGCGGAAAAAATTACGCTGTGTGACAAATACTTTGGCAAACTTTGCGACTGCATCCGCAAAGAAGGCATGTGGGAAAACACCCTGCTCTGGCTTACCTCGGACCACGGTGAACCCCTTGGGAATGGGGAACATGGGCACGGCCTTATGACCAAGTGCCGCCCCTGGCCTTATGAAGAGCTGGTGCATATCCCGCTTATTATACGCGCCCCTGGCCTGCCTGCTGGCAAACGCATAAAGGCATTTGTGCAAGATTGCGACTGCGCACCAACAGTTTTGGACTGGCTTGGCATTAATATTCCCCAAAACATGACCGGAAAAAGCTTATTGCCTCTTTGCCGCGGCGAGGTAAGCAAAGTACGCGACTTTGCCATAGCAGGTTACTATAACTTCTCTTGGTCAATTATTACGGAAGACTGGAGCTACATCCACTGGCTGGATAAATTGGAAAACGATGCTGTAGGCAGTGCACTTGGCAAAATGTACGCTGCAGACCTTATGCAAAATGACCTCTCTGAGAGTATGGGTACAGATGCAGATGCGATAGCAGAATACAGAAAACAACGCGCTTTAGATAGCGAAGCGCAATGGACATGCACACCCGGTTCTAAAGTAGAAGTACCCCACGGGGATGAGCTGTATGATCATAAAAAAGACCCCTTCCAATTGCATAATGTCATAGATACGCACCCTAAAGTAGCAGAAGAGCTGCTGCGCAAGTTACGCCTGTTTATGAGCGACTTAAAGGCACAATAAGCAGTATGCGGGGCCGTAAACACGGCTCCGCACTTTCCACCAAAACCAGATAGATCTCATGAGGAGCC
Organism: uncultured Desulfovibrionaceae bacterium; assembly: GCA_964589455.1. Lineage (GTDB taxonomy): Bacteria > Desulfobacterota > Desulfovibrionia > Desulfovibrionales > Desulfovibrionaceae > CAZPTC01. Next base: position 2,952 of record CAZPTC010000187.1, read on the forward strand.
TAAAATGAAAAAACTGTTGCCACTGTTTTTATGTCTTGGCCTGTTTTGCAGCGCTAATGTAGCATCTGCTGCCGATTTTGAAATGAGTTTCCAGTCTGTGTATCCTCCAGTGCAAACTGCAAATATAGAGGTACTTATACCTTGGGCGGAAAGTTTTGCAAAAAACAGTAATGGGAAATATGTGATGAACTTTTTCCCGGCTGCGGCCATTATTGATCCACTGGAAGCCCTGCATGGCGTTAAAAGCGGCATGTTAGACATTGGCGGCGGTGCCCCTGGCTCTTTCCCTAAAGAAGGCGCGCATACCTTGCTTATCCGTTTACCTTTTGCGGCAAAAAATGCTCTGCACGGTACCCACCTTGCAAAAAAGCTTTGGGAAGAAATGCCTGAATTTAAGCAGGAATTCGAAGCAAGCGGCGAAACCCTGGCTGTATGGACATCAGCGCCTTATGGCCTGTTTTCTGTCAATGCGCCCATCACCAAGCCAGAAGACTTAAAAGGCAAGCGCGTTTTAGTTTTTACCCCCACTGATGTGGAAGACGTTAAGGCATATGGCGGTATCCCAGTGTTTATCTCCATTTCAGATGCATATGTGGGCTTGCAGCGTGGGATGGGCGAAGTGCTGTACACAGCAGTGCCCTATGCAAAAGGTTTGCGCATTATGGAAGTAGCAAAGTATGCAACTGTTATGCCCGCTGTAACCAATGTTATGGGCATTGTTATGAACAGGGATGCCTATAATGATGCCCCTGAAGAACTGCAAAAAATGATAAAAGAAACAACAGGCGACGCTATGGGTGAGAAAATTGCCCGTACACTTGACCAGGATGTTAAAGATGCTGAAACAGCTTTTGAAGCAGCAGGATGTAAGGTTATACGACTAACAGATGAGCAGTTAGAAGCATTTGTGCAAGCAATACAGCCTATGATTGAATCGTATTGGATAGATTATTATACCAGCATAGGCATGAAGGATTCTGCAGCAAAAGTTAAGCGTGTGCAGGAACTTTCTGAAATTATCCCCGACCCCTATCTCTAAGCAGTTTAGGCCGTGCCTGCAATGGGCACGGCCCAATATCTGGAGGACTCTTTTATGGTTGCCGAGGAAAAACAATCATCTCTCACACCCGTGCATGATGCCATGCAAGGCCCCGCACACCCTGTACATGGTGAAGATGTAGAATGCCTTGCAGAAAACGACCTTGTCTGTGACCCCTTTTATTCAACCACGCCTGAAAAAGGTATTGGCATTCTGCCGCCATTAAATAACGTAGAACATATTTTTAACCTTTTTGTTGGGAAGCTCCCCATAATTTCGGCTATATTACTTATCAGTATTTCTGTTTTTATTTGCATAGACGTTGTTGGACGGCTTTTTTTTAACAAGCCCTGGGAAGGTATAACGGATATGGAAACACTTTTCATGTCTGTTGTAGGCTTTGCATCCCTTGCATTTGCCATCGTACAACGGCAGTCTATACAGATAGACTTGTTTTATGAGTATTTTCCATCAAAAATACAACGCTTTCTCAATCTATTTTCTAATATCATGTGCTCCGGCATTACCATTGTTATTGGTTACCGTGCCTTTTTAGCTGCCCTGAAATGGACACGTAATACCGGCATTTTGGATATTCCAGAATGGCCTGTTGTTATGATAACAGGCATTTGTCTTATACTTGCGGGCATAGCATTTTTTTTCCAAGTATGCCAATCCATTGTTTCTATAAAAAAGAATGGGGAATGGGTAAGCATTGTACTTGCTTTGGCACTTGCTGCCTTTATGGCCTATCTGCCATTTTTGTATAAAGCATCTGGCCTTGGTTTATCAGGCCTTATTTTAGGGTTGGTAGGCTTTATTATTTTGCTTACCATCATGCTTTTGCGTATGCCGCTTGGCTGGGCCATGAGTCTTATTGGCCTGCTTGGCCTTTTGGCTGTAGCACGCAGGCCGGAGGCCGCTCTTGCCACAGTGGCAACCATTCCTTTTACCTACACCGCTACATTCCTTATGATAGCATTTCCCATGTTTATGCTTATGGGGGAAATGGTTACCCTTGCCGGCCTTTCTGATGACCTTTTTAACGCAGCAAAAAAATGGTTAGGCCGCTTGCCTGGTGGTCTGGCTGTGGCTTCTGTAGGTGGCTGCGCAGGCTTTGGGGCTGTGTGTGGGGACTCACTGGCCACTGTTATCACTATGACCTCTGTAGCACTGCCTGCAATGAAAGAAAATGGGTATGATATGGCCCTTGCTACTGGTGCCCTGGCTTCTGGTGGCACACTTGGTATTCTTATTCCACCCAGCATGGGTTTTATTATTTACTCTATGATAACAGAAACATCTGTAGGCAAGCTTTTTGTGGCTG
>CAZPTC010000188.1:0-5288 GCA_964589455.1 uncultured Desulfovibrionaceae bacterium
GTGCGCAGGAGTTTTCCACCATACGCACAAAGGGTGGGCTTTCTGGCTTTCCCAAATGCACAGAAAGCGCGTACGATGCCTTTGGCACTGGCCACGCCTCCACCAGTATTTCCGCAGCCTTAGGCTTTGCTACTGCGCGAGACCTGGCAGGTACAGATGAGCATGTTATCGCCATAATTGGCGATGGAGCGCTTACAGGCGGCATGGCGCTGGAGGCGCTGAACCACGCGGGTGGACTTGGCAAGCGCCTTATTGTCATACTCAATGATAATGAAATGTCTATTTCTGAAAATGTGGGCGCATTGTCGCTATTTTTAAGCCGCGGCCTCTCCCATTCTTGGATGCGCCGCTTTAAACTTGCCACTGGCAAGTTTTTTCTTTCTATCCCCAAAATTGGCAAATGGGTGTATAATGTATTAGAGCGAAGCGAACACAGCTTTAAAAGCTTTTTTACCCCAGGCATGTTGTTCGAGGCCTTTCGCTTTAACTATATTGGCCCCGTTAATGGGCATGATTTAGAAGAATTAGAGCGCAGCCTAACCCTTGCAAAAGACCAGGAAAGACCCGTGCTTTTGCATGTGCGCACCAAAAAAGGCAAAGGCTACAGCCCGGCAGAGCAAGACCCTGCCCGCTTCCACGGTATTTCCAGCTTTGAGCCTGAAACCGGTCTTATCACCCCACCCGCCCAAAAAGAAGAAAAAATCCAAAAACTTGGCCTTTCCTCCCTGGGCTTTACCAAGGTGCTGGGCAACACGCTTAAAGAGCTGGGCGAAAAAGACAACAAAATTGTGGTGATAACTGCCGCGATGCCAGATGGCACTGGCACCAAAACTTTCCAAAATGCCTACCCTTCCCGCTTTTTTGATGTGGGAATATGCGAGGAGCATGCGGTTACTTTTGCAGCAGGCCTTGCGCGTAAGGGCTTTAAGCCTGTTGTGGCTATTTATTCCACATTTTTGCAACGCGCGTATGACCAAATTATGCACGATGTATGCCTGCAAAACCTGCCAGTTGTGTTTTGCATAGACAGGGCAGGATTAGTGGGAGAAGACGGCCCCACGCACCACGGCATGTTTGACCTTACCTTTTTGCGCAGTGCGCCCAATATGCGCATTATTGCCCCAAGGGATGAAGTAATGCTGCGCCATGCGCTGTATACTGCCCTGTGCGGGCCGCAGCATGGGCCCATCGCTATTCGCTACCCCAGAAGAGCCAGCCGCTTCCCTGGCGAGCAGGAAGAAGCCATGCGTATTCTCCCAGAAGCCCAAGGGGAAATTCTGGTGCAAGGTCTTCCCATCCTCCCCCCGGAAAAATCTACCTGTGTACTGGCCGTTGGTCTTATGGCACACACTGGGGCCACATTTGCCCGCCTTATTGGGGAGCGCATTGGCATAACCCCCACTGTTTTTGACGCTGTATGGGTAAAACCCCTGCCCACAGAGCAGATTTTGGCCTTGGTAAGCAAGCATAAGCGCCTTGTAATTTTAGAGGAAAACACAAGCATGGGCGGCTTTGGCTCTGCGGTGTTAGAAATATTGGCAGACAATACATTGCTGGATGGTTTGCAGGTAAAACGCTTTTCCTTACCAGATGCTTTTGTAGAGCATGGCACAGTGGAGCAGCTTTTTGAAACCTTGGGTTTATGCCCATACTCTTTGGCAGATGCCCTGCAAGAGTTTATGGAAGCGCAGTAAAAGCCCTTCGCCTGGGTCAGCAGTTTTTCTTAACAAATAAGTATAGATTCTATACTATTTTAGGTAGGAATTTGAATACAATGCAGAAAAAAGTGCGCTTAACAAAGCAAAACACGGCATTGATTTTATAGAAGCGCAACGCATTTGGGATGATGAAGAAATTCTTATTATCCCCTCTGGTTATGTTGCAGAAGAACGGTGCCAAGCTATTGCCATGTACAAAGAAAAAATCTGGGTTTGCGTGTTTACAGTAAGAAACCATGCCATTCGGATCATTTCTGTACGCCGTGCGAGAGAAGAAGAGGAAAAATACTACTATGAAGACTGAAACTATTTCTGCGGAAGAATTTGATAGGCGTTTTGATGCCGGTAAAGACGTTTCTGCCTATCTTGATTTTTCAAAAGCCACACGCCCTAACCGCAAAAGCCAAAAGGTGAATGTGGATTTTCCCGGGTGGATGGTTAACAGCCTGGATAGAGAAGCGCGCCACCTTGGGATTACCCGCCAAGCGCTTATCAAGGTATGGATAGGGGAACGCCTTGCTGCCAACAACCCTTGCGCGCCTATATCTTCATGATATAACGCGCGAGTAGTGTAATGCGATAGCAAAAGCCCGATAAAGCATTGCATACTTTATCGGGCTTTATTTTTTCGCTTTTGGCGGAGAGAGAGGGATTTGAACCCCCGGATACCTCACGGCATCAACGGTTTTCAAGACCGCCGCATTAAACCACTCTGCCATCTCTCCGTAACTGGAAATAAGTAGCGTATTTTGCAAAAAAACTCAAACAGAAATATCATCCACTACGCATGCTTACAAAAAAAATACAACATCATCTATATGTTAGTGCAAAATAATCTTACTATGTATTTGCCACATGCCTGCTTATATGGGCGTATTCTGTTTGCCTGTTTCCGTTGCATAACCATATCAGCGGACTTTAGCCACTCACTGGCAAAAGTGGGTACTTTCCATCAAAGGTATTTCGCTGGTATATGTGTACCCGTCTGGCCCGGTAAGTTGCATGGATTCCCCCATAAAGGGCAGTTTTTGGCCTGCAATAACCCAGCCAGCACTTAGTTGCGCGCCAAGAGCAAGAGGAGGGGGATTAACACTTGCAAACTCTACCCCGCATATTTCGGCCCCATCTGGCATAGTAAGCAATATAACGGCTCCATCATACGCTTCTTCGCACATGGTGGAGGAACGGGTGCAATTTGTAGCCTGATGCGTAGCAAGTATTTGAAATATAGAGGCAGATTTCATATTAATCGCTTGCTGAACAGAAAGCGAAATATTGTTTGCGGCCGTTTGGTAAGAAGTAGTCCGAAAATGGTTTAACATACCAACCAGCGCAGCCATAAGAATGCCCAGCACAACAAGAGATATAACAATTTCCACTATAGTAAAGCCAGCCATGCAAACAGCATGTGCTGCCTTTACCGGCATTCTGCGAGAATATGAAGCGTTCACAAACAAAATCTCCCTAGCGGGCCGTATATAAAACAAGGCCCGCGCTTTACACCCTACAAACGGCAAAACTGCTCAGATGTCTTAATGCTTGGGTGGGAATCGTAATTATTACCATCTGGGCCAACAAGGCGTAACGGGCTACCCGCTCGGATAGGTTCACGCAATCTCCAGCCCGCACCAATATCCGCGGCACGCGGGTCATACGCATCCTTTGTATCGCCGCCATTACCATTGCCAGAATTGTTATCTCCAGAGTTACCCCCAGAATTATTCCCACCAGAATTACCATTGCCGGAATTACCACCAGCATTGCTGTTACCAGAGTTACCGCCAGCGTTGCTGTTACCAGAATTACCACCAGCATTGCTGTTACCAGAGTTACCGCCAGCGTTGCTACCGCCTGAATTTCCACCGGCATTATTATTACCTGAATTACCGCCAGAGTTACCATTGCCAGAACTTCCGCCGGAGTTGTTATCGCCAGAATTGCCGCCAGAATTATTACTCCCTGAGTTGCCACCAGCATTACTGTTACCGGAGTTACCACCAGCATTGCTAGTACCAGAGTTACCGCCAGAGTTATTATTTGTATTGCCACTGTTGCCGGCTGTGCCTGTATTGCCGCTACTGCCTTGGCCAGCACTGGTATTTCCACTGCCAGAAGATGCAGTAGACGTGCTGCTATTGCCTGAGTTATTGGCAGAGCCACTGCCAGAATTACTACTGCCAGAATTTTTCTTTTCTGAATCATTCTTCTCAGAGTTGCTGCCAGATGTACTCTTACCAGAGCTTGTGCTTTCTTTGCCAGATGACTTTTCTTCAGCCGCATAGGCTGCTGGCACAAAACCACCGGCATAATACTGCGGGGTATCCAGCATAGATACATCAAAAGGTGCATCTTTTGGGGCTTTAAAGCTTATATTGCCGCACACATCTTCCGCATCTTTTCCTGAGAGCACAGAAACGGCTGCGTCATACGCTTCCCTACAAAAGTTTTGGCAACTTGCCCCTTGCATAGCAAGCGCTGTAGAAATTTCCCCATACTTTAACGAAACCGCGTGCTGGGCATACAGGGCAAAACTATCTGCCGCATTTTGGTAGGCCATTGTTCTGAAAAAGAAAATTTGGCGAAATGCCACAGCAGAAAGAATAGCCAAAATAACAAGAGCCACCACAATTTCTATAATAGTAAAGCCACGCTGAAACTTTTTCATGGAAGCACCTCATAGACAAGTTTATACGCTGGTTTATGGCGCGGCTTAACTATAGGGGGTTTTGGTTCATCACGCAATAATTATAAAACATGGACACCAGTTTTTTTGACAAATTATTCCATTCTGCATTATACATACAAAAATAGTGCCTAAGGGTATATAATAAAACAGCCTTGCTATGCACAAATTGTACATAGCAAGGCAAAGACAGGAAGAAAAACTTTCAACCTGTTACAAAAAATTTGTTAATTACAGAAAGTAGCAGCAGCCAAAATTGGCACTTCAGCTGTATAAGGCCTACCATCGGGGCCTACAAGTCTAGCGCCTGCGCCAGCAGCAATAGGGGTAGTATCTACTCTCCAGCCACCACCTAAGTCTGCATTGATAGCAAATGGGCCATTTGTAACAGCAGTACCAGAAGGCACAGCAGGCTGGAATTGCATACCACAAATTTGAATAGCAGTGCGAGCAGTATTGCTTAACAGGGAAATTGCACCATTATAAGCGGCGGTACAAAAAGCATTTGGAGTGGCACCACAAGCTGAAGCCTGCACGCCACTGGCAGAAAGCGCCTGGGAAATAGAGGCGTATTTAATGTTAACTGCTTGCTGCATAGACATGGCAATGTTGTTAGCCGCAGTTTGGTAAGAAGTTGCGCGGAAGCGGTTAAGCTGTGTGGCCGCAGCACCCATAAGGATGCCAAGCACCACAAGCGCCACCACAATTTCAATAATGGTGAAGCCTTGTTGGGATTTCTTCATAGGAGGTTCTCCTTTTTGTGCCCAGAGAGAATACTGGACGTTGCAATAGTTTGGCACAATGCCTCTTTAAAAATATCCTTAGCATAAAACATGCGGAGGAACAGAAGGAGGCAAGGAAACAAAGAGCTGTAAGATTCCCAAACT
>CAZPTC010000189.1:0-5272 GCA_964589455.1 uncultured Desulfovibrionaceae bacterium
TCCAAAAATTTGGCGCGCTCCTTGGCCATTTCTTCCACTTTTTTCTTGCCCATTGCGCGGCGCAAAAGGTCTGCACCACCAAGCGAATAATTGGCTACAATTTGGGCAATTTGCATAACCTGTTCTTGGTAAACAATAACCCCGTACGTATCTTTCAAGCATTCTTCCAGCTCTGGCAGGGGGTATTCTACTTTTTCCACGCCATGCTTACGGTCAATAAACAATTTGACCATGCCAGAACCCAGCGGCCCGGGACGGTATAATGCCAGCATGGCAATAATATCTTCAAAGCAGGTGGGCATAAGCTGGCGCAAATATTGCCGCATGCCAGAGCTTTCTAACTGGAACACACCGTCTGTTTCTCCGCGGGAAAAAAGCGCGTAGGTTTCCGGGTCATCCAGGGGCAAGGTATCCAGATCTGGCGGGGTTTTGCCCTGCATGGTAATATTTTCCAGAGTCTTGAAAATAACGGTCATATTGCGCAGGCCAAGAAAGTCAAACTTCACAAGGCCAATTTTTTCCACTATTTTCATGTCAAACTGGGTGACAAGTTCGTCCTTTTTGCCTTTATAAAGCGGCAAATAGGTATCCATAGGCAAGTCTGAAACCACAACCCCCGCCGCATGGGTTGATGCGTGACGGCAAAGACCTTCCAAGCGCATAGAAATATCAATAAGCTTACGGATAACAGGGTCTTCCTTATACAGGGCATCCAGTTCCGGGGTAAGCTCCAGCGCCTTTCGTATGGTCATATCCAGGCTGAAGGGGATAAGCTTGGCAATTTTGTCTACATCTTTAAAGGGCATATCCAGTGTGCGGCCTACATCGCGCACAACGGCCTTTGCCTTCATGGTGCCAAAAGTGGTTATTTGCGCCACTTTTTCCTGGCCATATTTTTCCGTTACATACTTCAGCACTTCAAGGCGGCGTTCTTCGCAAAAGTCTACGTCTATATCCGGCATACTGATGCGTTCAATATTCAAAAATCGTTCGAACAAAAGGCCATAGGGGAAGGGGTCTAAGTTGGTGATGCGAATGGCCCACGCCACAAGAGAGCCAGCAGCAGAACCACGGCCAGGCCCCACAGGTATGCCACTGCCCTTGGCCCAGTTGATAAAGTCCTGCACAATGAGAAAATACCCGGGAAAGCCCATGCGGATAATAACATCCAGCTCATATTCCAAGCGTTCTTTATAGGGTGCGCGCTTTTCCTCATCCATATCCGGGTATTTGGCAAGGCGCGCTTCCAGGCCTTCTTCCGCCAGACGGCGCAATTCTTTGGCCTCCCGCGCAAGGCGTTCTTCATCTGTTTCTTCAATCTGCTTGCCCTGTTCATCTACAGGGGTGTTGTATTGCGGAAAATGGTATGGCGGCGCTTTTAACTGAAGCTTAAGGTCTGAACACATTTCCGCAATTTTTACAGAATTGCTTATTGCATGGGGGAACTGCCCAAGGCCAGCTTCCATTTCTTCTGTGGACTTGTAATATAAGTCTTTGGTTTCAAAGCGCATACGGTTTACATCTGTCACTTTGGCAGCAGTTTGTATGCACAAAAGAACATCGTGCGCTTCCACATCTTGCGCGGTAAGGTAGTGGCAGTCATTCGTGGCCACAAGGGGCAAATTTGTGGCAGAAGCTATTTCTACAAGCGCATTGTTTACCCGCGTTTGGTCCGGCAGGGAGTTAGACTGCACTTCCAAAAAAAACCTGTCTGGGAACATGGCGCTGTATTCTTTGGCAATGCGTATGGCATCGTCCATGCTGCCACCACCAGGCAATAGGCCATTGCGGCCTAAAATGGTGCGCGGTATTTCCCCTGCTATGCAGGCAGAAAGGGCAATAAGGCCATCTGTACGGCCATGCAGAATTTTTTTATCTACACGCGGCTTGTAATAAAAACCATCCAGCGCGCCAACAGAAACAATTTTTAAAAGGTTCTGGTAGCCCACCTTGTTTTGCGCAAGCAGGATTAAATGGTGGCGAATACGGGCTTTGTCGCTTGTTATATCTTTATGGTCATGGGCAACATACACTTCGCAGCCAATAATGGGGTTTATGCCCACATCCTTGCAGGCCAGATAAAAATGCGCGGCCCCGTAAAGATTACCGTGGTCGGTAATGGCGGCGGCTGGCATGCCAAAATCTTTGGCTGTGCGCGCTATATCAGCAAGGCGTATGGCGCCATCCAGCAAGCTGTATTCCGAGTGGCAATGGAGATGGACAAAGTCAGACATAAAACCTTCAGAAAAAAAATAAAAGGGAAAATCATGCTTGATATCCGCCCTTCTCTACCATAAAATGCAGGTACAGACAAGGCGCTAAAGGCCTTGCTTTTCGGCAACGTATAAAAATATTGAGTAAATACAACTAACTGCAAGGGGTATTCTATGCGCAAACGTATGGCCGCCAACTGGAAAATGTATAAAACAAGGCCGGAAGCTGCGGAAATGTTAGGCAAATTGGAAACGCTTTGCCAGAAAAAAAAACCGGCAGCAGACAGGGAAGTGTTAGTTTTTGCCCCCTTTACGGCTTTAGAAACCACGGGAAAAGCCTTGGAAAAGCTTGCTGCCGCAAGCAGTTTGCCGTGTTTTCTTGGAGCACAAAATATGTATTATGAAGCAGAAGGCGCGTATACAGGGGAAATTTCTGCCCGTATGCTACAGGATGTTGGGGCAAGCTGGGTACTGCTTGGCCATTCTGAACGACGCCATGTTTTCCACGAACCATACGAAGATATTACAAAAAAAATAGATACAGCCTTCAAGGAAAACTTGAAAGTTTGCCTTTGCGTGGGCGAAACATTAGAAGAAAGGGAGCGCGGCTTTCTTGCCATGATTTTAGAAAAGCAGATTATGGCCGCTTTAGAAAACCAGGTGCAAAACCCAGACTTTTTGCCAGAAAACCTTGCTGTAGCCTACGAACCAGTGTGGGCCATTGGCACAGGCCAAACAGCCCAAGTGGAAGATATTAAAGAGGCGCATGCCTTGTGCCGCGCCTTGCTTGCCTCTGCCCTTGGGCCAGAAAAAGCGGCGGAAATTACCATTTTATATGGTGGCAGTGTAAAGCCGGAAAATGCCGAAGCTATTATGGCCGTGGAAAACGTGGACGGTGTGCTTGTTGGGGGTGCTTCGCTGAAGGCAGATACCTTCTATCCTATTATTTGCGCCTGATGCCGATTTTCCAAGCGTTTTTTGCTTGCTTTTTTTCGCAAGCCCTGCTAAATAATTCAGTCACCGCGTGAAAAGCGGTAGTCTTATCCTTTTAAGGAGTTTGATGTGCAGACCGCGTTTTTAACTCTCCATGTTATTGTTTGCCTTGTGCTTATTGTTCTTGTGCTGTTACAGGCCGGGAAGGAAGGCATGGGCGTTATTTTTGGCGGCGGTGGCAATACATCCGTGTTCGGCAGTAGCGGTGCCGGGGGTATATTGGTCAAGCTGACGGGTTTTCTGGCGGTTCTGTTCATTGTTACTTCCCTTGGGTATAACCTTATTTCCAGCCCTGCCCGCCAGACGGAATCTGTGCTGGATGTGAAGTTTGAAGAAGTTCCCGTGCCTGCTGCTCCCACTACCCCTGCTGGAACCACAACCAACCCAGTGCCTGGCGCTACAGCACCTGCTGCTACCCCTGCTGAACCAGCGGCGGAAAGCGCATTTTCCCCTGTAGAAAGCCCTGCAGCTATCACCACGCCCGCAATACCTGCTGAATCCGCCCCTGCTGCTACTGGGGTAGAAGCGCCTGCCGCAACTGAAGCTGCACCTGCTACGCCTGAAGCTGCTCCTGCTGCTCCAGAAAGCACACCTGCCCAATAAAGTTTATATAGCTTTTCTTATACATCAACACGCCGCGTTTTGAGTAAAAACGCGGCGTGTTTTTATATGTGCAGGTGTTTTTTAGTGTTGGATTTTTTATTCAAGAAGGCTAATACAGGCGTTGATACGAGAAAATGCGTATCCGCATAAGATAAATATTGCGCCGTCCATCTGGCAGCTTTTCTTTATAAAAAAGCTTATTGTACCATTTAAGCTTAGAATTCAACAACTCATTAGACCATTTGCGCGTAAGTGGTTTGTCAAAGAATGGGGAGAGCAAAAAATACCTGTACCATTCATTTGCCAGGAAAAGATCATGGTAGTTCCATGGCTTTTCTTTACCTGTATAATGAAAAATTACTGGGTTTTCATACGCTTCACGCACTTCTTTTGGGGTATAAAAGACATACGCATCACCATTTTTATAGTGGGGCATATCCACCTGCGATACATTATATTTGCATGGCAAAAGTGTAACGTTCTCTTTACAGACAGAATTAAGTATATGCTGGTCTACAGAGCCTTGCATAGTACCAATGCGCGCTTGCCATTGCATATCAATTCCATCGCGGCGTATTGCTTCTAAGTTCATAAGCAATACACCTGCATTGATGTAGAAATCCATACTGGCAAGACCTGTTTGCTCCATGGCGCTTTTATAGCTCCTGAAATAATTAATGAGGGTAGGCACCCCCCCCAAATAATTATCCCCAATGTCTTGCAGAAATAACTCCGTAAGATCTGCACGGACAAGTACATCCGTATCAATATACAACATTTTCGTGTACTGTGGAAAATATGCAGCAAAAATCATTTTGTAGAGTGAAGGCGTGGTAACATACTTATGTGTCCGGGGCACATTTTCAAATTGCCCTGCCATGTCTACAAATGTAAGTGAAAAAGCGCTGTAATGCTTTTCTACTTCACGCAGTTTTGTTTTATTTTGTTCTGTAACATCACCTGCACAAAATACATATACTTCATAAAAGCTTTCAGGTTTCTTATTTGCAAGCGCAGAAACAAGTGTTGTGGCCAGCATAAAAAAGCCGCTATTATCACTGGAAAGGGCTATAGGGATGCTTTGCATAGGGTACCTTATTTTTCACAATACGCAATAAGCTTCGGGTATGAAGTGTATATACCTACCTCAATAAGTTCTATATCTAATGGGGATTTTTGTGCGTAAAGTGTTACTTTGCTATAGTACATTTTAAGAATAAAATAAAGCTCACCTGCATTCCATTCAAAAGCATGTCTGTCATATGGCGGCTTCACTAAGCTCTCTTTATCGGCATACCTATCTCTATTGGGTGTGCTGATTACAGCTTTATCTGCCAACTGAGAATACATATCTAAAAACTCTTTGTATGCAGCAACATGTTCAATGACATCAATAGAAACTGCCAAGTCAAATTTTCCATACTTATGAAGTAAAACATCCATAGTATCTGAGCAATATGTGA
>CAZPTC010000190.1:0-3571 GCA_964589455.1 uncultured Desulfovibrionaceae bacterium
ACCGGGCTCCTGCCTGTAGGGATTGGGGCGCACATGGCGTTTAACCATATTCACATTTTCTACAAGCACACGGTCTGACTTACGCAAAATTTTTACAACCTTGCCAATCTTGCCCATGTCTTTGCCGGCAATAACCATTACCTTGTCGTCTTTATGTATGCGGTACTGTTTCATGGGTTACTCCTACAGGACTTCCGGGGCAAGAGAAACAATTTTCATAAAATTCTTTGCCCTAAGTTCCCGTGCAACGGGTCCGAAAATACGGGTGCCTACGGGTTCGCCCTGCTTGCTTAAGAGCACGGCCGCGTTTGTGTCAAACTTGATGTAAGAGCCATCAGCACGGCGCACTTCTTTAGCGGTGCGCACAATAACCGCTTGCATAACATCGCCTTTCTTCACCTTGGCGTGGGGCATGGCGTCTTTTATGGAAACCATGATTATGTCCCCCACAGTGGCGTAACGCCGGTGGGAGCCTCCCAGCACCTTGATGCAGGCCACTTCCTTGGCGCCGGAATTATCCGCCACCTGGAGTCTTGATTCCACCTGGATCATGGGTATATCCTTCTTTGCCTTTAGGCCTAATAGTTTGACTACACAGCCTTTTCAATTACTTGCAAGAGATGCCAGCGCTTATTCTTGCTCATGGGCCGGTATTCTATAATACTCACCTTGTCGCCAATTTTGCACTCATTCATGGGGTCATGGGCGGTGCACTTTTTGCGGCGGCGGATGTATTTCTTCAAAAGCGGATGCTGGACAAGGGTTTCGACACGGACAACAATGGTCTTATCGCTCTTATCGCTCACCACTATGCCTGTAAGCGTTCTGCCTTTAAGGTTCTTAAGGGCGTTTTCCATCATGCTCTCCTATGCCTTCTTTTTTTCCGTCAGTACGGTCATATAACGGGCAATGGTTTTCTTGGTGGCCGGAAGCACAGAAGTTTTTTCAAGCTGGGAAGTGGCATGCTGAAACTTGTAGTCAAACAAGTCCTTTTTTGCTGCTGCCAGCTTTTCTTCCAAATCTTTCACGCTAAGCGCGCGGATTTCGCTCATTTTCATTCAAAGGCCCCCTCTTTCACCACAATAACTGTTTTTACAGGCAACTTGTGGGAAGCACGTGTAAGCGCAGTTTTGGCCATATCAAGGCTTACGCCCTTGATTTCATACAATATACGGCCAGGCTTTACAGGGGCGCACCAGCCAACCGGGGCACCTTTACCGCTACCTTGCCGTGTTTCTAAGGGCTTCGCGGTCACTGGGTGGTCCGGGAACACGCGAATCCATACCTTGCCGCCACGGCGTATATGACGCATCATGGCGATACGGGCCGCTTCAATTTGCTGGCTGGAAAGCTTGCCGTGTTCCACAGCTTTAAGGGCTATATCGCCAAAAGCTATGGTAGCGCCACGGGTAGCCGGCCCACGCAAACGGCCTTTTTGCCATTTACGGAATTTTACTCTTTTTGGAGCAAGCATGACTATTCTACCTCTTTATCCAGGATTTCACCCTTGTATACCCAAACCCGTACACCTATTAAACCATAAGTGGTGTGGGCTTCGGCAAAGCCATAATCAATATCGGCACGCAAAGTTTGCAGCGGCACACGACCATCGCGGTACCATTCTGTACGGGCTATTTCCGCACCAGCAAGGCGACCTGCGCAGGTTACTTTAATACCTTCTGCCCCAGATTTACGGGCTTGGGTAACTGTACGCTTCATTGCGCGGCGGAAAGCCACACGACGCTCAAGCTGCATGGCAATGCCTTCAGCCACAAGCTGGGCTTCTACTTCAGGGCGACGAATTTCGTTTACTTCAAGCGCAAATTCGCGCCCGAATTTCTTTTTCAGATCTGCCCTGAGTTTTTCAATTTCAGCGCCTTTGCGACCAATCACAATACCCGGACGGGCAGTGGAAAGGATAAGCTTAATCTTGCCGCCAAAACGTTCTATTTCTATTTTAGAAATACCGGCTGCGTAAAGAAGCTTTTTCACAAACTTGCGGATCTCATGGTCTTCGTACACAAAGGACGCATAGTCCTTTTTAGAAAACCAACGAGACAACCAATTTTTGTTATACCCCAGCCGGAAGCCGTAAGGATGTACTTTCTGACCCATAGCCTATGCCTGCCCTTCTGAAAGAATTACGGTGATGTGACTTGTGCGCTTGCATATATGCATGGCGCGCCCCTGAGAACGCGGCATAAAGCGCTTCCACGTTGGGCCTTCGTTTACAAGCACTTCCTTGACAAACATAGAGTCCACGTCAATGCCGGGAAATTGCGCAGCATTGGCAAGGGCTGAACGTACAACCCCGAGCAGAACGCCCGCGGTCTTGTTGGGGGTGAAGCGCAAAAGGTTCATGGCTTCTTCCACCGGTAATCCGGTCACGTTTTTGGCCACAAGACGGGTCTTGCGGGGGGAAACGCGCTGGTATTTGGCGATTGCTTTTGATTCCATTCTCGCACCCGTTACTTTTTGGTAGCTTTGGTCTTTTTGTCAGCCGCGTGGCCGTGGAAGGTGCGCGTGGGCGCAAATTCGCCAAGCTTATGACCAACCATATTTTCTGTCACAAACACAGGGATAAACTTTTTGCCATTATGCACCGCAAAGGTGAGACCCACCATTTCCGGTAATATGGTGGAACGGCGTGACCAGGTTTTGACCACGCGACGGTCGCCACTTGCAACCGCATTTTCCACCTTTTTTGCAAGGTGATCATCCACAAATGGACCTTTTTTTAGAGATCTGGGCATATATCAGCTCCTACTTCTGGCCACGCCGCTTAACAATAAGACGGCTGGAAGGCTTTTTCTTGTCGCGGGTCTTATAGCCCTTAGTGGGAATACCCCACGGGGTCACCGGGTGGCGACCACCAGAGCTGCGGCCTTCACCACCACCCAATGGGTGGTCAACCGGGTTCATGGCAACGCCGCGCACTTTGGGGCGGCGACCAAGCCAGCGGTTACGGCCAGCCTTGCCCAGAGTAATGTTTTCGTGCTGCACATTGCCCACCTGGCCAATTGTGGCAAGGCAGGATGCCAAAATTTTGCGCACTTCACCAGAGGGCAAACGCAAAAGCGCGTAGGTGCCTTCTTTTGCCACAAGCTGGGCATAGGTGCCCGCTGCGCGGCAAATCTGGCCACCACGGCCAGGGTGCATTTCAATATTATGGATATTGGTACCCACAGGGATGCGGGCAAGCTGAAGGGCATTGCCAGGCTTAATATCGGCCTTATCCCCTGCTTCCACATTATCGCCCTGCTTCAGACCCACTGGCGCAAGAATGTAGCGCTTTTCCCCATCTGCATAATGCAAAAGGGCAATACGGGCTGTGCGGTTTGGATCGTACTCTATTTCCGCCACGCGCGCGGGCACGCCCATTTTGTCGCGCTTGAAGTCAATAAGACGGTAGAGACGTTTTACACCGCCACCACGGCGACGGCTGGTAATACGGCCGTTATTGTTACGGCCACTTTTCTTGGTCAACCCTTCAGTCAGGCTCTTTTCCGGAAAATTACGGGTGATTTCTTCAAAATCAGAAACCGTCTGGAAGCGACGCCCGGCAGAGGTT
>CAZPTC010000190.1:3671-5214 GCA_964589455.1 uncultured Desulfovibrionaceae bacterium
CGGGTTTTGGTGGCATGGGTGCCTGCACGCAAAGAGGCACGGTACTCACGCACCACAAAATTCAGAATTTCCGGCCGAACCGCGACTTCAAACACTTCGGGTGCAAGGGTAATTTCCCCTGCTTCCGCCTTGTTCTGGTCATACACTTTCACTTGAGCCATGGTTCCATCCTCTTATTGCTTGCGCACAAGCACAAGGCCGTTCTTGGGGCCAGGCACAGCGCCTTTAACCAGAATAACATTATCTTCGGGCCGCACTTCCACAATTTCCAGGCCCAGTTCGGTTACCTGTTCATTGCCCATTTGACCAGCCATTTTTTTGCCTTTAAAGACGTGGCCGGGGAAGGTGTTGTTACCCACAGAACCACCGGAACGGTGCACTTTTTCGCAACCGTGGGTGTCTTTGGAGCCGTGGAAGTTGTGGCGGCGCATAACGCCTTGGAAACCTTTACCAACACTGGTTCCAGTTACCTTTACCTTTTCACCGGCTTTAAAAATTTCCACAGTCACTTCTTGTGCCAGTTCCATTTCTGGGGCAGCATCCAGGCGAATTTCGCGCAAATGGCGGAAATTACCCTTTGCAGCTTTGGCAAAGTGGCCCATCATAGGCTTTGTGGTATGTTTGTCTTTGGCAGTGCCATACGCCAACTGAAGGGCGTGGTAGCCATCCTTTTCCGCGCTTTTTATCTGGGTAACAGGGCAAGGGCCTGCTTCAATCACAGTAACGGCAAGAGCTTTGCCATCCCCTGTGAAAACGCGGGTCATGCCCAGCTTTTTCCCAATAATTCCCATTGTATGAGACATAGTATCCCCTCAACTTAGAGCTTTATTTCCACATCTACCCCGGCAGGCAAGCTCAGCTTCCCCAGCGCGTCAACCGTCTGCTGGGTGGGGTCTAGTATGTCCATCAGGCGCTTGTGCACCCGCATTTCAAACTGTTCGCGGGATTTTTTGTTCACGTGTACAGAACGGTTTACCGTGTACTTGTGAATATTGGTGGGGAGGGGAATAGGCCCTGCCACACCCGCGCCTGTATTGCGCGCCGTGTCAACGATTTCCGCCACAGCCTTATCAAGGATACGGTAGTCGTAAGCCTTGAGCTTGATACGGATACGGTCACTGCCAACTGTCGTCATTGCGAATCTCCATTTTCGGAATTCTTTTTAACCCGAGGCAAAAAGAAGCAATTAAAGAACAAAACGGCCACACGCACAAGGCGCCTGACCAACTTTTACGAGAGATCCAGCGTGGATAATATTCCAAAAGCCAAGCGGCGTTCAGACTGCACCACACGGATGGCGTTTTAGTCGCCACGGCCTTCAAAAACTGAAGACCCTCCGCATAAAAGTTGTGTTTTGTCCCGTCCGCCCGGCAATAGAAAGGGTTACTTTCTAAAGACAGGTGGTCTTACAGGTTCCCACTCCACAGAAGGCCCGTTAGCCCTCAACCTTACAGTCTCTCTCTCGTGTTGGGAGACTGGAACGGTGACAAATGAAGCGTGCGCCTGCAAATGTCAACGCTTGGGGCTTTTGCCTTCAAGCACA
>CAZPTC010000191.1:0-5174 GCA_964589455.1 uncultured Desulfovibrionaceae bacterium
AATAAGTTACAAGTGTAGGATTATCAACTTTCAATGCACACTGCCATAACTCATTTTATGCTATGTGAGTAACCATATATAAAAATTTGTGTATATAAGTATAATAAGAATATTATCAAAAACCTAGACAGGGTAAAACATAAAATATGCGCAAGCCAAACCCATTTTTGCAAATGCGTATGCCCATTTTTGCAGAAGGTATTTGGCGGAAAAGTTAAAAGACTGTGCCTTTTTTTTGCAAAAAGCTGGAACATCATGCTGCCCCCCCCTCTACAACCGCTACAAAGTGCCTGTTGAGGGGGTAGAGGGGGGGGGGTAGAAATTTGGGTGGAGAATGTACATGGGAGCATTTTTTTCTACCAAAATTTCACCTAACTGTGAGCAACCTTCACTCCCGCACTCTCCCATAAGAAAAGCCCCTCTAAGAGAGCAGGTACTTTGGCATGCTATGGCCGGGCATATACCAAAAGTGCTGCTGTCTTAGAGGGGCTTTTATGAGGCTCGTATCTTTTTTTACATGTGTTTTAGTATGACGTACCTTACTAGCCTTGCAGAATAGCCTCTATGTCTGCATCCGCCGTGCTTATGGGGTGAATATCCCACTGGGTCACCAGAATTTTCAGTATAGCAGGGCTTATAAATGCCGGCAGGGTGGGGCCAAGGTAGATATTTTTTACGCCAAGAGCAAGGAGGGAAAGCAAAATACTCACAGCCTTTTGCTCGTACCAGGAAAGCACTAGGGTAAGGGGCAGGTCATTGACACTGCAACCAAGGGCATTGGCAAGTGCCAAGGCTGTTTGCACAGCCGTGTAAGCGTCGTTGCATTGCCCAAGGTCCATAAGGCGCGGGAAGTCGCCAATATTTCCTAAGTCTTTATCAAAAAAGCGGAATTTGCCGCAGGCAAGTGTAAGAATAAGGGTATCTGCGGGCGCTTTTTCCACAAATTCTGTGAAGTAATTGCGGCCTGGTTTGGCGCCGTCGCAGCCGCCTACAAGGAAAATATGGCGGATGCTCCCGGCTTTTACGGCATCCAGTACAGCCGGGGCAGCATCTGCCAGGGTTTTACGACCAAAGCCTGTTAAAACGGATTTTCCAGGTGTGCTTTCTGTAAAGCCCTGCATGACAAGAGCTTTTTCTATTACAGCCGAAAAATCGCCATTGGGGCAATGGGCTATTCCTGGCCATTGCACTGCGCCAGTCGTAAAAATTTTATCCGCGTAGGCGGTGGGGTCTTGTATACAGTTGGTTGTAAAAAGAACAGGCCCGGGGAAAAGCGGCAGTTCCCTATGCTGATTTTGCCACGCAGTGCCATAGTGCCCGGCAAGGTGCGGGTATGCATGCAGGGCAGGGTAGCCGTGCGCGGGCAGCATTTCCCCGTGGGTGTATATGTTAATGCCTTTGTCTTTTGTGGCTTCCAGCAGGTTTTTGAGATCCAGCAGGTCATGGCCAGAAACAAGAATGGCCTTGCCAGCTTTGTGCCCAAGAGAAACAGGAGTAGGCACGGGGTGCCCAAATGTTTCAGTATTGCCTGCATCAAGCAGTTCCATAGCGCGAATATTAGCCTGACCGCATTCTAAAATAAGCTCCAGCCAGCGCTCTAAACTTGGTATGGAAAGTGGCTCTGCGCACTTTGGGTCTGGCATACCCGTTGCCAATGCTTTGTGGATAAAGGCAAAAAGCTCTGGGTCTCGCTTGCCCAGCACGCGTGCATGGTCTGTGTAGGCGGCAACGCCTTTAAGGCCAAAAAGCAGCATTTGCATGGCAGAGCAAATATTGGGGTCTGGATTCATGGCATCAAGAGAAGGCGCTTCTGCCTTCAGCTTTTCTAAGGTATTAGAAATAGCCTCTGGGCACATATCTGGCTTGCAGCCAAGCTTTTGGGCAAGCTGTTTACGCAAAAGAATAGCGTTTTCAATAAGCCCGGTGAGGGAGGCATCGTCAAAATTCACATTAGTGAGGGTGGCAAAAAGAGCGTGTGCGGTAAATGCGTCCACCTCATCATCTACTACCTGTTTACTTCTGGCGCGTAAGGCTGTGCTGGAAAGTTTGCGCAGCATGTGGATAAGGGTATCCTGAAGCTTCGCAGTTGTATCTTGTTTGCCACAAACCCCGCGTAGGGTGCAGGCTGTGCCTTTGGCTGTTTGCTCACATTGGTTGCAAAACATAGTAAACCTCCTTGGTTAAATGCAGCATAGAGCGAAAGGTGTGGTAAAACTGTGATGCGCATCACAAAAAGTGCGAAGAATAAAGCCAAGGCAGAAATAATGCCCTTGTGCAAGTATACAATACTGCTATTGCCCACCCACCTCCTTAAAGCAAAGTAGCGCGAAATACAGCAAAAGACCCACCCTGTGTGGTAGCAGGGCAGGCCTTTTTCATATAGTTTTTGTGTATTTTCTACACCAACACGGTTTCCACAGGAGTATACGGCATATCCATAGCCTCTGCCACAGCCTTGTAGCAAATATGCCCTTGGCAGGTGTTAATGCCTTTGGCAAGCGCGGTATCGTCCTTACAGGCTTTTTTCCAGCCTTTATCTGCAAGTGTAAGCGCGTAGGGAATAGTGACATTGGTAAGCGCAAAGGTAGATGTACGGGGTACTGCGCCCGGCATATTGGCCACAGAGTAATGGATAACCCCATACGCTTCGTAGGTGGGGTTGTCGTGCGTGGTGATGCGGTCAATAGTTTCTACAGAGCCGCCCTGGTCAATAGCCACGTCCACAATCACGCTGCCGGGGTGCATGGATTTTACCATATCTGTTGTCACAAGTTTAGGGGCCTTTGCGCCGGGTATGAGCACCGCGCCCACCACCAAGTCCGACTCCCTCACAGATTCCGCAATATTCAGCGGATTAGAAGCAAGTGTCTGCACGCGGGAACCAAAAATATCATCCAAATAGCGCAATCTGTCCATATTGGTGTCCAGAATTGTTACATGCGCGCCAAGCCCAATGGCTATTTTTGCCGCGCCTGTGCCCACACTGCCACCGCCAATAATGGTTACCTTGCCGGCTTTTACACCCGGCACCCCGCCAAGCAGAATACCCACGCCACCATACGGCTTAGAAAGCAGTTGCGCGCCAATTTGTGTGGCCATGCGGCCTGCAACTTCGCTCATGGGGGCAAGTAAGGGTAAAGAATTGTTAGGCAACTGCACAGTTTCATACGCAATGCCCACCACTTTTTTATCCAGTAGCGCTTTAGTAAGCTCTGGCTCTGGGGCAAGATGCAAGTAGGTAAAAAGAATAAGGTTTTCGCGGAAAAAACCGTATTCTTGTGGCAGAGGTTCCTTAACCTTTATAATCATTTCCGATTTTGCCCATACTTCTGCTACCGGCAGAATAGTAGCACCAGCTTGCTTGTATTCGTCATCACTTATGCGGCTGCCAAGGCCAGCGCCTTGTTCCACAAAAACTGTATGACCATGATTTGTCAGGCTTTTTACGCCAGCCGGAGTAATCGCCACGCGGTTTTCGTTGGACTTAATTTCCTTGGGAATGCCAATATCCATGCGTTTTTCCTTGCAAAGGGCTGAAGGTTCATCAGGCACTTGTAGATAGGTAAGTATTATTGCTTAATTTCACATACCTTGCAAGGGTTAGCTTTATCGGGTAGAACCCTTGTCATAAAGGAAATGGTGTATTACCTTCTTTTTGTCTGTGAATTACAGCCAATTCTGCGGCGTACGTTAGTTCTTGCGCCAAAGTAACCAGTTACCAGCCTTAAATAGGCTACTGACACAAAGATTTTTCTGCGTGGAAGCAATATTGCCCTTGCGTCTTCCACGGCGCATTTTTTATTTTAAGGCAACTGCCAAGGAAACTGTATGGAAACACGTGTGGCCCTTGTGGGCATTATTGTGGAAGATGTAGGCGCAGCCGAAAAGCTTAACTCCCTTTTGCATGAATATGGCCCCTATATTATTGGACGTATGGGTATACCCTACAGGCAACGCGGTATTAACATTATAAGCGTGGCTATGGATGCCCCGCAGGATGTTATAAGCGCCCTTTCCGGGAAAATTGGCAAGCTTGCCGGTGTCAGCGTTAAAACAGCATACTCCAATGTGGTGACCCATGTGGACGATTAACAATATACTTAACACCCTTACTGCACAAAACCATCTTTCTGCTGAAGAATGGGCTTTTCTTTTTACCCATATACAACAGAACGATCACGAAAATCTTTTTGCCCGTGCCCGCACAATACAGCAAGCCCATTATGGGCATAAAGTCTATATGCGCGGCCTTATAGAAATAAGCAACTTCTGTAAGAACGACTGCCTGTATTGCGGCATCCGCAAAAGTAACCTGCAAGCCCCCCGTTACAGGCTCACTACAGAAGAAATATTAGACTGCTGCGAACAAGGCTATGACCTTGGTTTCCACACCTTTGTCTTACAAGGCGGGGAAGACCCCCATTTTACAGAAGAGCGCGTTATTGCCCTTATCCACGCCATTAAATCCCGCTTTCCAGACTGCGCCCTTACCCTCTCCCTTGGGGAAAAGCCCCGCTCCACTTACCAAGCTTTCTACAACGCAGGTGCCAACCGCTACCTTTTACGCCACGAAACCGCAGACCCCACCCACTACAGCGCCCTGCACCCTGCCAGCATGTCCTGGCAAAATCGCATAGACTGCCTGCACAATTTGCGCGAAATTGGCTTTCAAACCGGCTGCGGCTTTATGGCTGGCTCCCCCCACCAAACAACCGCCTCCCTTGTGCAAGATATGCTCTTCATGCAGGACTTTAAGCCCCACATGGTGGGTATTGGCCCCTTTATACCCCATGACCAAACCCCCTTTGCTGCAGAACCCGCAGGTTCCCTTGCCCTTACCCTGCTGCTGCTTGCCTTTACCCGCCTTATGCTGCCCTCTGTCCTCTTGCCTGCCACCACAGCCCTTGCCAGCCTCCACCCAGAAGGGCGCGAACTCGGTATCCTGGCCGGCGCCAATGTTGTTATGCCTAATCTTTCCCCCCGTAGTGCCCGCGAAAAATACCAGCTTTATAATAACAAAGCCCACACTGGCGCAGAAAATGCCCACGATGTAGACCTGTTACGCGCCCGCCTGGCCGCCATTGGCTACGAGTTGTCTGGGGAGAGGGGAGACTTTGAGGATGGGTGATGATTTTTTGGGGGAGGGGCGAACCCTTTTTGTGAACAAAAAGGGT
>CAZPTC010000192.1:0-5150 GCA_964589455.1 uncultured Desulfovibrionaceae bacterium
AGAATTGGCAGAAATGGTGCCCACCTGGGCAATTTCTTTCTGGTCGCGGGTAGGTTTGGCAAGGGAGGCAAGTTCTTTGGTTACAGCTTCTACGGCTTTATCAATGCCGCGCTTAATGGCCATGGGGTTACGGCCGGCTGCAACAAGCTTCACGCCTTCATGGTAAATAGACTGGGCAAGCACAGTGGCGGTGGTGGTGCCGTCGCCAGCTATGTCGCTGGTTTTAGAGGCAACTTCGCGCACCATTTGGGCGCCCATATTTTCAAACTTATCTTCCAGTTCAATTTCCTTGGCAACGGAAACGCCGTCCTTGGTGATAACGGGTGCGCCGTAGCTTTTTTCAATAAGCACATTACGGCCTTTAGGACCAAGGGTAACTTTCACGGCATTAGCAAGTTTGTCCACGCCAGCGGAAAGACGTTCGCGGGCTTTGGTATCAAAAATAATTTCTTTGGCAGACATAGTGGGAATCTCCTAAAATTTCTTATAGATAAGGATGCTGGATTAACCTTGGATTAGCCAATGATGGCAAGAATATCGTCTTCGCGCATCACAAGGTGTTCCACGCCATCAAGTTTGATATCGGTGCCCGCGTATTTGCTAAAAAGGACAACATCGCCCTTTTTCACTTCAGGGGCCATAAACTTGCCAGAGTCGTCACGTTTGCCAGGGCCAACCGCCACCACTTCACCACGGGAAGGCTTTTCTTTGGCGGTATCCGGTATAAAAAGACCGCCGGCTGTTTTTTCTTCCATTTCCAGACGTTTGACTAACACTCGGTCGCTCAGGGGCTTGAAACTCATAACCTCATATCCTCCAAAATTGGTAATTAATTGGTATAAATGGATGGAATAATATGGAGAACATATACTCCATACAAGAGCCTGGGGCACTTACATACAACTCTTCAAGGGGTAAAAGCTCCAGTCATCGAAAAGAGAAATAAGGCAAGCTTTTCGTTTGAAAAGGGGCTGGCGTATATTTTTTTGCATGTATTACATTAACATGTTAATTTTATTATGTAAAAAATTATCTTTCAAATAGCGGTTTGACACAGCAGGGGAGGCGGTGTATTTTTTTAAAAAAGCTGCATAAGGAGAAAAAATGTTCCCAACAACACGCCACCGCATGGAATATGTATGCACAAATCCTGCTTGCCAGGCGCGCTACCCTATTGAGCATTTGCTCTATACCTGCCCGGCCTGCGGTGGGGTTTTTTTGCTGGAAGATATAGACTTTGAACAGTATACAGAATTTGGGCCTGCGTATTTTAAAAATATTTTTCAAGAACGCAAGGCCGCAAACGCTGGCAGTGTGGCGCTTTCTGGCATTTTTCGCTTTTATGAGCTTATGGCGCCTGTGCTGGAAGAGCAAGATATTTTATGCCTTGGCGAAGGGAATACGCCCATTGTGGAAGCCCCAGAGGCTTTGCAAAAACTTACTGGCCTGAAATTTGCCTATAAAAATGAAGGGCAAAACCCCAGCGCGTCTTTTAAAGACCGCGGCATGGCAGGGGCCTACAGCTATATTAAAAGCATGGTGCGCAAACATGGGTGGGACAATGTACTGTGCGTGTGCGCATCTACAGGGGATACCTCTGCCGCTGCTGCCATGTATGGGGCGTATGTGGGCGAACCTGTAAAAACAGTTGTGCTTTTGCCACAAGGCAAGGTTACACCAGAGCAGCTTGCCCAGCCCCTTGGCAATGGCGCGCTGGTAGTAGAAGTGCCTGGCGTGTTTGACGATTGCATGAAACTTGTGGAACTTCTGGCAGAACAATACCCTGTGGCGCTTTTAAATTCCAAAAATGCGTGGCGTATTTTAGGGCAAGAGTCTTATGCGTATGAAGTGGCAGAGTGGTATAATTGGGATATGGCAGGCCAAAGCCTTTTTGTGCCTATTGGCAATGCGGGGAATATAAGCGCCATAATGTCCGGGCTTTTAAAACTCAAACGCCTTGGCATACTAACAGATTTACCCGCCATGTTTGGGGTGCAGTCTGAAAGGGCAAACCCTGTGTGGCGCTATTACAGCCAACCCAAAGAAGCGCGCGTGTATGAACCTGTAAAAGTGCGCCCCAGTGTTGCCCAGGCCGCTATGATTGGTAACCCGGTTTCTTTCCCGCGTGTGCAGAAACTTGTGGCCCAATATGAGGCAGCAGGCGGTTTTTTCCACGTTATTGAAGTGCAGGAACAGGCCATTATGGACGCCATGCTTGTTGCCAACCGCCACGGGCATATTGCCTGCACCCAGGGTGGTGAATGCCTGGCTGGCCTTATGCGCGCCAAAGAACTTGGGCTTTTTGACCCCAAAAGCCACGCGGTTTTAGATGCCACAGCCCATAGCCTGAAATTCGCCCTGTTCCAAAATAAATACTATACCAATGCCCTTGCATCCTATAGCGTAGACCCCAGACCAGAACTTCAAAACACCCCCATTTCTCTGCTTGACCAGGCAAAAAAATCGGCCCTTTCCCCTGAAGCCTTCACCCAGGAAGCGGCGCTTGCGCTTGCAGCCCGCCTTTCGCTTCAACCCAAATAAAGGATACCACTATGCAAATGCAACGCTTTTTCAGCCTTTTTGCCCTTGCCGCTCTTTTGCTGCTTGGCCCCATTGCCGCTACGGCAAATGCCATGCCCAGCCCCATGCAGGATTATGGCTCTATTGTAGAAGCAGAAGCCGCAACTGGCGTTGCCCTGCCCCCTCCCACCATTTTACCACAAGGCTACTCCCTTAGCTCAGTAAGCACTATTGATAACAAAATTGTGCAAGTTATTTATGCAAACCCCCAAGGCAAAACCATTAACTACCGCGCGGCCCTTGGTACAGATGACATAAGTGGCGTTTATGGC
This sequence comes from uncultured Desulfovibrionaceae bacterium, assembly GCA_964589455.1. Lineage (GTDB taxonomy): Bacteria > Desulfobacterota > Desulfovibrionia > Desulfovibrionales > Desulfovibrionaceae > CAZPTC01. The sequence continues at coordinate 2,853 of CAZPTC010000192.1, forward strand.
ACCTATGAAGAAAAAAGCATGGATATTGGCGGCATACCCACTACCACCCGCTGGGATACAAATGGCATAGTTGTGGCCTTATGGAAAATGGGCGCGCAAACCTTTTCTGTGTACTTTGAAGAACCCGTCACCCTGGACTTTCTTACCCGCTTTCTGCAATCCACAGTCGGGTAAATGCATCGCTATTGTCCACATCCCGCAGTCTAAACTCTGTCTTTTCCTACACCCTACCGGAGCCTTCATGACATTTTCTTTCAGCGCTACAGCCTGGAGTGCAAGCGAAAAAATTTACCAGAGCATTCTTAACCACCCATTTATGCAAGAGCTTGTTGCAGGTACCCTGCCTGCAGAAAAATTTTGTTATTTTATTGGACAAGACGCCCTGTACTTGCCGGAGTATTCCCGCGCTATGGCACAGGCAGCTATGAAAAGCGACGATGAAAATATGCGTATTTTCTTTTTGGATGCCGCCAAAGCCGCCCTTTGCAGTGAGCCGGAAATACATGCGTATTATATGACCTTGTTCACTATGCCACCTGTGAATGAAATGTGCCCCGGCTGCTTTGCCTACACCCATTACCTGCAAGCCTTAAGCTCTAAAGAAAGCCTGCCCGTGCTGGCCGCGGCTCTACTGCCCTGCGCCTGGATTTATGCAGAAGTTGGCGACTACCTTTTGCGCTCAGTAAAAGAAGGTAACCCTTACCTTTCTTGGGCAAAAGCGTATGCAGACCCGGCTTTCCGTGTTGCGGCCATTACCTTGCGTGACTTTTGCGATACGCTTGCTTTGGATGTGGGAAAAAAAGAACACCAAAAAATGCTTAATGCCTACCTGACAGGTGCCCGCCTGGAATACTGCTTTTGGGATGAGGCCTATACCATGAAAATGTGGCCTGTATAACACATATTTGACTTTATAACGTGTACTCGAAAAGGCATACGTCTTTGCAGCGTATGCCTTATTCTTTTTTTCTTGCTATTTCTCAAATGGCGTGGTATTTTTCCCACACATAAGCAGCAGAGTATAGGACTCTGTGTCTTTTTGGAAACAAGCGAGAATAATTGTATGGCATTCCCTGAATTAAAAATTGGGCATCTTACCGCAACAACCCCTATTATCCAAGGGGGCATGGGCGTAGGTATTTCTATGGCTGGTCTTGCTTCTGCTGTGGCACAGCAAGGTGGCATTGGCGTTATTGCTGGTGCCATGATTGGCATGAAAGAACCAGATGTTGTCAAAGAACCCATTGAAGCCAATGTGCGCGCCCTTAAGGCAGAACTTGCCAAAGCACGCGCCCGTACAGATGGCATTATTGGCGTTAACATTATGACCGCTCTTACCACCTTCCGCGAAATGGTGCGCGCTTCTATAGAAAGCGGCGCAGATATTATATTCTCCGGCGCTGGCCTGCCTCTTGATATGCCCAAATACCTTTTGGAAATGCGGGATGAAAAAAAGCAGGACTTCCAAACACGCCTTGTTCCCATTGTTTCTTCTGGCCGTGCGGCTGCCATTATTGCCAAAAAATGGCTCTCCAGGTTTGACTATTTGCCAGATGCTTTTGTGGTAGAAGGCCCCAAAGCTGGCGGACACCTTGGCTTTAAGGCTGAAGAAATCAACTCCCCAGACCAAGAGTTGGAAATTCTTGTGCCCCAGCTTGTAGAAGCTCTTAAGCCCTTTGAGGATAAAGCTGGCCGCGCCATACCTGTTATTGCAGCAGGCGGCGTATACAGCGGCGAAGATATACACAAATTTTTAGACCTTGGCGCTGCTGGTGTGCAAATGGGTACCCGCTTTGTTGCCACCCATGAATGCGACGCTGACGAGCGTTTTAAGCAAACCTACATAGACGCTACAGAAGATGATGTTACCATCATTAAAAGCCCTGTGGGTATGCCAGGCCGCGCCCTGCGCAACAAGTTTGTAGACGCTATGCGCGATGGCAGCAAAAAGCCTTTTAAGTGCGTGTTCCACTGCGTTTCTACCTGTGAACAGGAAAAAACCCCATACTGCATTGCCAGCGCCCTTATCAATGCCATGAAAGGCAATTTGGAACGCGGCTTTGCTTTCTGCGGCGCCAATGCCCCCCGCGTGGATAAAATACTTTCTGTCAATGAGCTTATTGAATCTCTGCGCCGCGAGTTTGACGACGCTGTTGAACGCTCCCGCGAAAAAAGCCTGCGCATTAATACCCTTACAGGCAAAGCCTGCCTGGTGTAGGGTGCGTTAAAAAACACTTTTTCTGATTGTACATTTTTTCCGTATGGATACTATGAAGGCAGCCACTCGGCTGCCTTCAT
>CAZPTC010000193.1:0-5122 GCA_964589455.1 uncultured Desulfovibrionaceae bacterium
TTATACCCTGGAGCCGCCTTAGGCGGCACTTTTTCAGGCAAGGTGTATCAGGTGGTATGGCTGGGGCTTTGCCTGGGTAACGCTTGGGTTTAGGCTTGACCTTTTGCGCCTCTGCCGTTACATTTCTGCCTGCGCGCTCGTAGCTCAGGTGGATAGAGCAGATGCCTTCTAAGCATCCGGCCGGGAGTTCGAATCTCTTCGGGCGCGCCAGTTTTTTTTGTTGCGCCCATGTTGCTGAAAACAGTAGTGTGATAGCGCGCAGTTGCGTACAATAGCGCGTACATATACCAGTTGCCCAGTGTATACTTCTGTATACGCTGGGCTTTTTTAATTATTTTTGCGCCACTCCCAAGGGGTAATAGCATCGGTGTTTTGCCAAAGGCCCATATTATTTTGCTGGGCCTCTTTTTCCAGTTTGCGCCATTCTTTACAAAAACGGGCGCGGCAATATTGTGCGTATACCCATGCATGGCCTTGGGCAAGCATTTGCGCGTTAACCGTATTACTTTGGTACATAATAAGCGCCACAATACGGCCATATTTATCTGTATCAAAGGGGATAATTTCTGTTGTGGCGTCTACAGGTAAAAGCGCTTTAAGGGCTTGTGTGGCGGCTTTGCCTCCGTGTTGGTCAGACTCCGGAGCATCAATGCCATAAAGTCGCACAGAAATGGGGGTATTTGCATCACCTGCTGGCGCAACCACAACAGTATCACCATCTGTAACAGAGAGAATGGTTGCAGGCCAGGCATGGGCGTGAGCAGGGGCAAGCATGGGGACGAACAGAAGAAAGAGTAAGAGTATGGTTCGCATGGATTTGAGGTAGCACAAAAACTTTGCCCTGTCATGCTGAGTGCGATTATATAAAAAAGTTCTAAGGCTCTAAATTAGAACACAAATATGACATTATACCTGTAGAGGAATATATCCATTTTTATGCTGTAACCCTAAAAAAGATTTGGCCAGCTTTCCCCAGTGATAGACTGAGAAAAGCTGGCAGCTTGATTTTCTGCACCAAGGTTTTTCTGTCTATCTGACAGGAAGACCATAGGCAGGGTTCTTATAAGAAATTGAAGGAGGAAAATGAAGTTATTCTACTACATCAATTTCAAAGCCTTCGGTTTCGTTTTCTTTTAAACCCAGGTTGCCAAAAAAGTCGCTTTGTGCGGCTGTTTTGTAATCGCACACAATGCTGCTGGTTTTAGCGCCATCAGTTGCAAGGGTATCAAGGCCTGCCTGTTCCCAGCCTTTGCCACTGGCAGAGTAAGCATAAAAGAGCTTTGTGCCTTCATCAAAGCGCAAATAGTTACCGCCACCGCCTGCATACATAAGGGTACCAAACTGCACCATGCTGGGGTCAGCCATCATAAGGGTTTCTGGTTTTTCTTTAGTGCCGGAGTACAGACCGTATTTGTCGTTTTCTTTGCAAATGGAAACCGTTACATCTTTATTTGCGCAGGTAAAAATGGTTTGGTCTGGCTTTGCGCACAGGCTTTTGGCAAGAAGAGCCGCTTCATCTTCTGCTGCAAAAGCAGGGGTGGCAAAAAGGCAGACTGCGGCAGTAAGCGCCAAAAATTTGTGAGACATGGCAAAATCCTTTGCTTTATAAGGTTGATAGAGGAAAGGCAAAAAACAGGCTTGCACAATGTTATGGAAGGGGCACTTCTATAACTTTGTCAGTTGCTTCATCAGGGAAGGTTTTCCAGTCAGCAGGGCTTTTTGTGCAAAGTTCCAATATTTTTGCGGTGTTATTTTCGATACTTTGTAAGCGGTAATCGCAAAGGCTGGTGCCTGCTTTAAGCGGGGTAGCCTTGCCTGTTTCTATATTATACGCCACAACAGAAACCGGGCCGCATGGGTCATATTCGCATACACGGTCTGTTTCTGTTTGTATTTCCTGCAGAATAACAGTGTTATCCTGTGGCCAGAATAATACGGTATCGCCATAATTCATTAAGTAGCTGGTGCTGTTTTTATACGCAAGGGAGGGGTAAGAAAGAAAAACCCACTGTCCGATGGGGCTGGTGCTTTGGGATAAAGCAAGTAAATCTCCCCTAGGCGAAAGGGTAAGGTCAAATGTGCCGTCGCCCAGCATTTCCGGGGTGAACATGCTGTTATCATCTGCAAAAGGATCTGGAATGGACGTATTGACGTAGGTTATTTTACCGTCTGGATCAATAAGATACAGGCCTGCGCGTACACCGATTTTTGGGAGTTCCTCATCATAACTGCTCAATGTGGTAAAGCGCAGCTTAGAATTGGCCACTGCCTCCATTGTTCCCATACTGTTTGGTAAACTTTGTTTTTTACCATCTTTTAAGAGCATAAGGGTATCGCCTTCCACAACAAGAGAAGCCTCTGCTGCCTGGGCGTACACAGGGGCACATACAAGCAGAGCAAAAAGTGCAAAAGAAGCCAGCCGCATACATATACTCCTTAAGTAACAGGGTAAATGACCCTTTGCGCCAAAGAAAATGGCATCGCCAATCACATGGTATGGGGTGAATGTATGCCTTAAGCGTATGCCCTGCAAGAGGTGTATACCTATAGCGTTAAAAAAGTATGTGTTTTTCCAATATGTTTGAGTGGGTGTTACGTTATTTCCCACTTTTTTTCAAAAAAATTTCCAAACATTGTATGGCTGCGGGGGTAATGCCAGAAATACGGCTTGCCTGCCCAAGAGTTCGCGGGGCTGTTTTTATAAGCTTTTCCTGCACTTCACGGCTTAAGCCAGCTACTTGGGTGTAATCTATGTTTTCTGGTAACAGTGTATGCTCATTTTTTACACTGCGGGAGACAAGCTCTTCCTGGCGCTCTAAATAGCCGGAATACTTTATGCGCGTTTCTGCCTCTGTAAGGGCATCTTGCGGAAACACGGCCAGTTCTGGCAGAAAAAGTACAAGTCTTTGCAGGCTGAGGGAAGGGCGTCTTGCCAGTTCAAAAAGGCTTATGGCACCATTAGGGGGTTGCTCACCCATTTGTTCAAATACAGCACGGGTGGGGGCATCTGGCTTTATGCGGGTTTCTGTAAGCAGAGTTTGGATACGCTCCACAGCCTGCTCTTTGTGTTGAAAAATGGCTGCCTGTCTTTCATGTACAAGGCCGCGCTCTATACCGTAGGGGGTAAGGCGGGAGTCTGCATTTTCTTCCCTGAGGAGCAAGCGGTATTCCGCGCGGGATGTAAACATGCGGAAAGGCTCTAATGTGCCCTTGGTGACTAAATCATCTACCAGCACCGCCATATAGGCTTCGTCTCTGCGTGGCAGAAATGGCGGCAAATTTTTGCGTACAGCGTCTATATTCAGCGCTGCCCAAAGACCTTGGGCGGCCGCTTCTTCATACCCGGAAGTACCGTTTATTTGCCCGGCAAACCATAAGCCGGAAACAGCCTTTGTTTCCAATGTTGCGTGCAGTTGTATGGGGTTGGCGTAATCGTATTCTATGGCATAGCCAGGACGCACAAGGCGGCAATGCTCCAGCCCGGGAATGGTGGCAAGCAGTTTTTCCTGTATATCAAGCGGCAGGCTTGTGGAAATACCATTAGGGTAGACTTCGTGGCTGTCTATACCTTCTGGCTCCAAGAAAATTTGGTGGCGTTCCCTGTCTGGAAAGCGGGCAATTTTATCTTCAATAGAAGGGCAATAGCGCGCGCCAGTGCCAGAAATAACGCCTGTGTACAGAGGGGAGCGGTCTAAGCCACTGCGAATGGCATCATGCGTGGCTTTATTTGTCCATGTTACATGGCAGGGCAGTTGGGGCATTTCTGGCTTGGGGCCGTGAAAGCTGAACTGGGGCAGGGGGGTATCTCCCCATTGTTCTTCCAGCGCACTGTACTCTATGCTTTCTTTTAAAATGCGGGGGGTGGTGCCAGTTTTAAGGCGGCCTAAAGTAATGCCCAATTTTTCTAAAGAAAAGCTAAGGCCTATGGAGGCTATATCCCCCAGTCTGCCGCCTTTTTCCTGTGTAAGACCAACGTGCATAAGACCATTTAAAAAGGTGCCAGTGCAGAGTAAAATATGGGGGGCAAGAAAGGTTTTGCCAAGTTTGGTGCGCACGCCTTTGGCGGCTGGCTTTGTCTGTTTTTCTTCTGTCAGAATCTCTTCTGCCATATCCTGCCAGATGCACAGGTTTTGCCGGGCAAAAAGATCGCGTTTAACTACACGCATATACGCGTCTCTGTCCATTTGGGCACGGGTGGCGCGTACGGCAGGGCCTTTGCTTTGGTTAAGCGTGCGAAACTGTATGCCTGCTTCATCTGCCCAAAGGCCCATGCAGCCGCCAAGGGCGTCTATTTCCCGCACAAGGTGCCCTTTTGCAAGGCCGCCAATAGCAGGGTTACAGGAAAGATGCCCCAGCCTGTCCACATTACTGGTGATAAGCAGGGTTTGTGCGCCTAAGTGCGCCAAGGCCATAGCGGCTTCTGCGCCAGCGTGTCCGCCGCCTATAACAATGCAATCAAAGTATTCTGCGTTTCCCATATACGTTTATTACTGCAATTCCCATACAAGGGCTACCCAAACTGTTTCTGGCGGCAGGGGGGCATGGTCATTATCTAAAATTTCTGGTTCAGGGGTGCTTGGGGTGCCAACAGAATAGCCAAAATCTGCCATAGTATAGCGCTTAAACGCCCATGTTTTTCCTGCAAGGGCGGCATTATAGGCTTTTTCCACATCCATTGCCTGTTCTTCTAAAATGCCAGAAAGCACCAAGGTGCCAGCAGGTGCCAGCAATTTGCACACTTCCCCTGCCATTTCGATTAAAGGCCGCGCAAGAATATTAGCAAGCACAAGGCTGTAAGTTTTGCCTTTTGCGCATTCGTAAGAGCCATGCTCTACGTGGAATTTCTCTACAGTATTCAGGGCAATATTTTCGTGGGCATTAAGAATAGAAAGGTCGTCTATATCAGAGCCATCCCCCTGCAAACCTAGCATGGTGGCGGCAATGCCTAAAATGCCTGTGCCTGTGCCTAAGTCAAAAAATGTTTCGCCGGGCTTTATACGACCTTGATCTGAAAGCAGGGAAAGGGCGTGCAGGCAAAGGGCAGTTGTGGCGTGGTGGCCAGTGCCAAAGGCGGATTTTGGCTCAATAAGGATGGGCATTTTGTCGGGAAAGGTTTCCGCGG
>CAZPTC010000194.1:0-5102 GCA_964589455.1 uncultured Desulfovibrionaceae bacterium
TGAGCAGGGCACCCCTGCTGAATTGCTGGCACCTGGCGCGCAAACCCGCACGCAAGACTTCTGTAATCGCTTGGCAGATTTACGCGGCGAATTGGAAGAAGCAGAAATACCCGTAACCCAAATTGCAGACTAAGCCCTACCTATGCTAGAATTTTTCCAAAGTGACTTGCTCTGGGATAAAATTGTCCCCCAACTCAACAGAGGCCTCTGGATGAGTTTTAAACTCATTGTGCCTTCTGCAATTATTGGGGGGCTTTTGGGCATTTTTACTGGCGTTATACGGGTTTTTGGCAAAAAATGGATGCGCAAAATAGCAGACTCCATTGTGGCCCTTATACGCGGTGTACCCCTTACTGTGCAGCTTATGGTCATTTATTTTGGCCTGCCCTCTCTTGGTATTTACTTTGAACCCTACCCTGCCGCTGTCATTGGTTTTATTCTCTGCACAGGGGCGTATCAGTCAGAATATGTGCGCGGTGCGCTTTTAAGCATACGACAGGGTCAGATAAAAGCCGCAGAAGCCCTTGGCATGACGCGCCTGCAAACTATTGTTTCTGTTATTATTCCTCAGGCAGTACGCCGTGCCCTGCCTGGTTGCGGGAATGAAGTTATCTATTTGATAAAATACAGCTCTCTTGCGTATATTATCACCTGCATTGAACTTACTGGCGAAGCCAAAGTTCTTGTTTCCCGCACGTTTATGCCTACAGAGGTGTACCTTATTACCGCCTTTTATTATCTGTTTCTGGTCAGTTTGGCCACATGGGTTCTGGGCGTTCTGGAAAGAAAAACCACTATACCCGGCTTTGGCAAACCACTTAAATAACCAACCCTTTTCCCATAAAACCATACATGATAGCGCAAAAAAACATACGCAATTTTAGCATAATAGCCCATATTGACCACGGTAAATCCACACTTGCAGACCGTATTTTAGAAGTAACCGGCCTGGTGAGTGACAGGGAAAAGCGCGACCAATACCTGGACAAAATGGATTTAGAGCGCGAGCGCGGCATTACCATTAAAGCCCAAAGTGTGCGTATTCCCTACAGGCACAAAGGGCAGGACTATATCCTTAACCTTATCGACACCCCAGGCCACGTTGACTTTAACTACGAAGTTTCGCGCTCTCTTGCTGCCTGCGATGGTGCCCTGCTTGTGGTAGACGCAACACAGGGTGTTGAGGCACAAACACTTGCCAATGTGTACCTTGCGCTGGATCATAACCACGAAATTATCCCTGTTCTCAATAAAATTGACCTGCCAAGCGCAGATGTTGACCGCGTAAAAGCAGAAATTGAAGAAAGCATTGGCCTGGACTGCTCGGGCGCTGTGCCGGTTTCTGCCAAAACAGGTATGGGTGTGGACAATGTGCTGGATGCCATTATTGAGCGCCTGCCTGCGCCAAAAGGCGACCCCAATGCCCCGCTTAAAGCCCTTATTTTTGATAGCTGGTATGACCCGTATCAGGGCGTGGTGGTGCTTTTCCGCATGATGGATGGCATTATCCAAAAAGGCGACAAAGTGCAGCTTATGGCCACTGGTACCCAGTACGAAGTGCTGCGTCTTGGGGTTTTTTCGCCGGAAGCGCGGGATGTGGAAGAACTTTCCGCTGGAGAAGTGGGCTTTTTATGCGCTAATATCAAGCAGCTTGGGGATGCCAAGGTGGGCGATACCATAACCCTTGCCTCCCGCCCAGCAGAAGAGCCAGTGCCAGGCTTTAAAGAAGTGCAGGCAATGGTGTTTTGCGGTCTTTACCCTACAGAGCCTTCTGAGTATGAAAATTTAAAAACAGCGCTGGAAAAATTGCAGCTTAACGACGCTGCCTTTTCCTGGGAACCGGAAACCTCTCAAGCCCTTGGATTTGGCTTCCGTTGCGGCTTTCTTGGCCTTTTGCACATGGAAATTATACAGGAAAGGCTGGAGCGGGAATTTGAGGTAGAGCTTATTGCCACTGCCCCTTCTGTTATCTATAAAGTAGATACAACAGACGGCAAAACATTGATGATAGATAACCCCTCCAAACTGCCGGATGCCGCTAAAATTGAAGTGCTGTACGAACCCTTTGTGCGTATAGATATCCATGTGCCTGGCGAATATGTAGGCAATGTCTTTAAGCTTTGCGAAGAAAAGCGTGGTATACAAAAAAATCTGCATTACCTTGCATCTAACAGAGTTGTTATTACGTATGAAATGCCTTTTGCAGAAATTGTGTATGACTTTTTCGATAAACTCAAGTCCGGCACCAAAGGTTATGCGTCTATGGACTATGAGCCCATTGACTACCGTGCCTCTGACTTGGTGAAGCTGGATATTATGCTTAATGGCGAAGTTGTAGACGCGCTGGCCGTTATTGTTCACCGCGAAAAGTCGTATTCCTATGGCCGCGCGCTTACAAGCAAACTGCGCCGCACAATACCCCGCCAACTTTTTGAAGTAGCCATTCAGGCCGCTATCGGGCAAAAGGTTATTGCGCGGGAAACCGTTTCTGCCTTCCGTAAAAATGTCACAGCAAAATGCTATGGCGGGGATATTACCCGTAAACGTAAACTGCTGGAAAAACAAAAAGAAGGCAAAAAGCGTATGAAGCGCATGGGCAATGTGGAATTGCCGCAAGAGGCGTTTTTAGCGGCGCTGAAAGTAGGGGATGAGTAGAGGGGTAGTATTAAAGACTTCATTCTATCCAGCCCCATAACCCATGGACTGAAAAATGCTTACCATATTAGACTATAAAGCCGGCAACCAGACCAGTGTGCAGCGCGCCTTTGCCTCTATGGGCGTAAACGCTGTGATAAGCGATGACCCAGCCTATATAGAGGCCTCGCAAGGCCTCATATTCCCGGGCGTGGGTGCAGCAGGTCAGGCTATGGGGCTTTTAGGCAAAAGCGGTCTGGAAGCCAGCATGCGCAAGGTTATTGCCAAAGGCACCCCACTTTTGGGCATTTGCCTTGGCTGTCAAATTTTGTTGGAATACAGTGAAGAAGGCCCCACCAAGACCCTTGGTATATTACCCGGCCATGCAGCCCGTTTTACGGAAGATATGCAGGATAATGGCCTGCCTATACGCATACCCCATATTGGCTGGAATACCCTTAGTCTGGAGAAGCCGGATGATCCCCTTTTTGCGGGCATAACAAACGCAGATTCCTTTTACTTTGTGCATAGCTATTACCCCAAGCCTGCCCCAGAGCTTAGCCTTGCCACCTGCATGTATGGCCTGCCATTTGCTGCCGTGTTTGGCCGCCCTGGCCTTTGGGCCGTGCAGTTTCACCCGGAAAAAAGCGGCAAATCCGGCCTTAAACTTCTTGCCAATTTTGCCCGCTATTGCGGCATTCAAGCGGAGGCCCCATGTTAAGCACCCGCCTTATCCCGTGCCTGGATGTACGTAATGGCAAACTCACCAAGGGTGTGCGCTTTGAAGGCAACCAAGATATTGGTGACCCTGTAGAAACAGCCCGCCGCTATTATGAACAGGGCGCCGATGAAATTGTGTTTTATGATATCACAGCCTCCCATGAAGGCAGGGGCATTTTTTTAGATGTGGTGGAGCGCGTGGCTTCCAGTATATTTATCCCTTTCAGTGTAGGGGGCGGTATTTCCACTGTCCAGCACATGCGGGATGTACTGCTTGCTGGCGCAGAAAAAATTTCTATTAATTCCGCAGCCATTAAAGACCCTGCCCTTATTAGCGAAGGCGCAGAAGCCTTTGGCTCCCAAGCTATTGTGGTGGGTATGGATGTAAAAAAAGTGCCCGTTTCCCCTGCCATACCTTCCGGGTATGAAATGGTGATACACGGGGGGCGCACACCCACTGGCAAGGATGCCATTGCCTGGGCCGCAGAGTGCGAAAAGCGCGGCGCAGGTGAACTGTGCGTGAACTCCATAGATGCAGACGGCACCAAGAATGGCTACGAAATTACCCTTACACGTGCCATAGCGGATGCTGTGCGCATACCTGTTATCGCATCTGGTGGTGCCGGCAAGCCGGAACATCTGGTGGAAGCAGTGCAAAAAGGCCACGCGGCGGCTGTGCTTGTTGCCTCTATTGTCCATTTTAACACCTATTCCATACCAGAACTCAAGCGATATATGCACAACAATAATGTTTCCACACGCCTTGTGTGGTAAAGGAATTTTTTATGCACCCCTCTCTCCGGTATACATTCCACCTTGTTTGTGCAGGCTTAATGCTTACACTTTCTGCGTGTGCGGCACCTTCTGTAACGCCAGAAACACCTCAAATAACCTCAGCGTCAGTGCAAGACCATAGCGACTTCCCCCAGGATCTCACAGCCTATATCACCAAAAAATCCCCGCTTATTTCCATGGCAGAAAGCAAAGAACGGGATGCTGCCTATAATGCCATTTTCTTTTCCACCTGGTATGTGGATGGCCCAACCAAGGGTCACAAAAGCTTTTTTCAGGCAGAACTGGACAGAACAGGCTCTAAGCGCGGGTATGCAGAAAACCTGAAGCCGTGGACAGAAAATCACTGGCAATCTCTTGTGTATAATGCAGATTGGCGGGCCATGCCCACTATGATGGCCCCTGCCATTACCGTGCGCCCCACAGACTTGCGCCTTGCCCCCACCAAAAGACCCCGCTTTGCGGATATTGACCGCCCAGGCCAAGGTTACCCCTTTGATGAATTTGAGCAAAGCGCCCTGCCCATTGGGCACCCGCTTATGGTTTTCCACAAAAGCCGCGATGGGGAATGGCTCTATGTAGAAAGCTCCCTTGTGTCCGGCTGGATACCCGCAAATGACATTGCCTTTGTAGACAAAACCTTTATGGAAACCTGGCAGAAAGGCGCGTTTGCTGCTCTTACCAAAGATAACACCCCGCTGTTAAATGGCATAACACATGGGAATATTGGCACTATACTTCCTCTTGTACGCAAAGATGCCAGTTCCATCACTGTGCGTGTGCCCCTGCGCGCTCCTAATGGTATGGCTCGCATAGAAACAAGCTCTGTCCCCACCAGTAATGCGGTGCAAAAGCCCCTGCCCCTTACAGAAGAAAATTTGGCTGCCATTGGTAATCAAATGATGAATGAACCCTACGGCTGGGGCGGCCTTTTAGAAGACAGAGACTGCTCCCTT
>CAZPTC010000195.1:0-5066 GCA_964589455.1 uncultured Desulfovibrionaceae bacterium
GCCAGGTCTTCTTCTGTCCAGGAGGAGGAAGGGTACTTTGTCTCCTCGTGCGCAACTGTAGAAGCTACGCGCCAAAAAAGACCACGGCTGTCTTCCACAGGTGTGCCATCTTCAGCTTTTGTAAAGTAGCGTTTGGCAAGAACAAGCTCAGCATTAGGGGTAAGGGTAACAGCGGGTAAGTCCGCAGGTAAGGATAGAGTCTTCGCGAGCATGGGCATTTCCAAAGTTTTAAAGGTGATAACAGGCATATAACATAGCAAAAGCGCTTTTGTGGTGAGAGCATTAAACCTCAACGTAAAGCGCCAGAGTTCATTCTAGACTATGTTTAAAAATATTTCCATTAAAATAAGCAACAGCATTTCAGAACCTTAGTTTTATCATGGCAATATAGCAGGAAAACTTTTTCCTTTAGAGTGCTTATAGTGGTATTATATAAAGGTGCCGTATGCAGCGTATGTCGGCAAAAACGTACAAGTGCAAGGGGAACAAGGCAAAAAAACAAGCGTGTATGGGCCCAAAAAAAAGCTGTACGGGTAAGCATAAACGCGCTATAGAAGCGGCATGGCAAAGAAAAAAAAAGGGAGCCGTGAACCCCAGGCAATGCCCTTACCCCTTGGCAGCATGCTGGAAAAATGGATGCCAGCTTTTGCTGAAAAAACAGGGGACCCAAGCAAAGCACGCCTTACTGCCCTTTGGGCAAATTGGGAAAACGTGCTGGGCGAATGGGCAAAAGGCGCCTTGCCACTGGGCCACAGAAAAGAGGTCTTACTTGTGGGCGGGGAGGATAGTATGCTCCTCCAAGAGCTTAGCTACGCAGCACCAGAAATACTGGAGCGCGTTAATGCTTTTCTTACACAAGACCAAACTGGCCCAGATTTTGCACCCTTTTTCCATAAAGTGGAATTTCACCTGCTTTTGGGCAAAAAGCCGCTGGATACCCCTTGGGAGCGGCCCAAAATATCCCCAGTAGTAATGGAAAAACCACACGATATCGGGGGGCTTATAGACACTATGCCGCAAGATTCACCCTTGCGCAAAGCGTATGAAGCCTATGTTAAACTGTTTGAAAGCGAAAACAGATAACCCCTTGCATTTTTGCAGGGAATTCTTATTTTTGTAACACGTGGTTGCATACTACAGCCGCGTGACATCTAACCGAACACTCTACTTTTCTTAAGGTTAATATGATAGGTACTTATTCTTTATCCTTTGTTGGAATATTTTTCCTTCTGGTTGTGGTGGCCCTTATAGTGGACCTGAAAGCCCACGGCCATGACAAGGAAATATCCCTAAAAAATGCGGCACTATGGTCTATTTTTTGGATAGCGCTTGCACTTGGTTTTTGCGTATTTATTTGGCAAACCCACGGTGGCAACGATGCATCCCTCTTTTTAACCGGCTATTTACTGGAAAAATCACTCTCAGTAGATAACCTTTTTGTTATTATGGCTATTTTTGCCAATTTTGGCATACCAGACAAATACCAGCACCGTGTGCTGTACTACGGCATTATTGGCGCGCTTGTGTTCCGCCTTATTTTTGTGGCAGCAGGCGCTGGCTTATTGGCTGCTTTTGATACATGGGCGCTTTTGGCTTTTGGTCTTTTTGTGCTATGGAGCGCATGGAAAATGGCGCAAACTATTGCCAAAGGCCATCAGGAAATAGACGACTACGCCAACCACTGGTCTGTGCGTACTGCCCGCAAACTTATGCCTGTGCATGACCAGCTTTCAGGGCACGACTTTTTTGTGCGCCATGCTGGCAAACTTATGGCAACACCGCTTTTTCTTTGCCTTATTGCCATTGAACTTGCAGACGTTATGTTTGCGTTTGACTCCGTTCCGGCTATTTTTGCCATTACCCAAGAGCCTTTCCTTGTTTATACCTCCAATATTTTTGCCATTTTGGGCTTACGCTCTCTCTACTTTTTGCTGGCGGCAGCGCGCAATTTCCTTTGCCATTTAGACAAGGCAGTTGTGGCTATTTTGGCGTTTATTGGTATTAAAATGCTGGTAGATGTGGCGGGGCTTGTGCATATACCGCCTTTATGGAACCTTGCAATTGTTATGTCCCTGCTTGTGGGGGGTGTTGTGGCTTCCTTTATCTGGCCTGTTAAAAAGGAAACGCCCAAAAGCGCCTGAGTTTAAGTTTTAGTTGAGCCACCCCGTACGTATGCGCAATCATACGTACGGGGTATTCTCCTAGGAGTATGTATGAGCCAGGAACCTTGGCAGCCAGATGGGCCAAACCTTGGAGCCGATTTGGATGCCGGAATACCGGGATTGGAAGGGGATGTTGCTGTTCATGTGGAAGATGAACTGAAAATGCCCCGTCTGTACCGTGTACTTTTACACAATGATAACTACACCACTATGGAATTTGTTATTCTTATCCTGGTGGATATATTCCAAAAAAGCGCAGAAGAAGCGGCATCTGTCATGCTTTCTGTACACGAAAAAGGTATTGGCGTATGCGGCGTATACCCTAAAGAAATAGCCGAAACACGTATGCTGCGCGTACACAGCCGCGCCCGTAAGGCCGGTTTTCCGCTTTTATGCACTATGGAGGTTGATGAATGATGGGCCGTTCTCTTATGCAGGCTCTTGCCGGTGCGGTTATGGAGATGCGGCGGCGTCACCATGAATTTTTAACGCTTGAACATATTCTGCTTGCCATGACCCATGAAAACATGGGGCGCACCATTTTGGAAGGTTGCGGCGTGGATATTGGCCTTTTGCGCCAAAATTTAGAAAGCTACCTGCGTGTGCATGTGCCTACCCTTACACCAGAGCAGGAAATGCAGCAGAATGGCGAAATAAGCCAAACTGTGGCTGTAGAGCGTGTGCTGGAACGTGCCTTGCGCCAGATGCATGCTTCTGGCAAGCAAAAGGCGGAGTGTGGCGATGTGCTGGCCTCCCTTTTTGAAGAAGAAGACTGCTTTGCCACCTATTTTCTTGAAAAACAAGGGCTTACGCGCCTTTCTGTGCTGGAATATATTTCCCACCGCATGCCGGACTTCCCTTCCCCCAATTTCCGCCCGTGGCGAAAAGGGGAATCTGAAGATGAGGGAGATTCTTCCTTCAACCCGGATGACCCAAACCAGAATGGGCAAGATGGCCACCCTGGGCCAGGCAATGTACGTGCCTTCTTTTTAGGCGAAATTGACCCGCGCGAAATGCATAAGCATTTCCAGCGCATACAGGAAGGCCAGGAATCTGCCCAAACAGAAAAAGGCCAGGAAGGTGGAGAAAATTCCCCTCTGGAGCGCTTTACCGTTAATCTTACGGAAAATGCAACCAAGGGCCTTATTGACCCGCTTATTGGGCGCGAGGCAGAGCTTACCCGCGCTGTAGAAGTGCTTTCCCGCCGCAAAAAATGCAACCCTCTTTTTGTGGGCGAACCTGGCACAGGCAAAACTGCCGTGGCAGAAGGCCTTGCCCTGCGCATTGCAGAAGGCAAGGTACCAAAAGAATTTTTTGATGTAGAAATGTTTGCCTTAGACATGGGTGCCCTGCTTGCCGGTGCGCGCTACCGAGGTGACTTTGAAGGCCGCCTTAAAGCCGTGCTTGGCCAATTACAAAAGAAAAAGAACGCCATACTGGTTATTGATGAAATCCACACCCTTGTGGGTGCTGGTGCCACATCTGGCGGCAGTATGGACGCCTCTAACCTTTTAAAGCCCCTGCTTGCAAGCGACTCTTTGCGCTGCATTGGTTCTACCACGCACGAGGAATTCCGTAACCATTTTGAAAAAGACCGCGCCCTTGCCCGCCGCTTCCAGCGCATTGACGTAAAAGAACCTTCCACCGCAGAATGCGTGGATATTCTGAAAGGCCTTCAGCCTAAGTACGAAAGCTTCCACAAAGTGCGCTACACCCGCACAGCCATTCAGGCGGCTGTAGACCTTAGCTCCCGCTATATACAAGACCGTTTTCTGCCAGATAAAGCCATTGACGTGCTGGACGAAGCAGGTGCCACCACCCGACTGCGCCCTGGCTTTAAAGAAAATGCCCTTGTGCGCGAACAGGATATTGAGCGCATAGTAGCCCGCATGGCAGGCATACCCGCCCGCACGGTAAATAAGGGCGAAAAAGAAAAATTACGCACCCTTAGCGATGAACTGCATGCAAAAATCTATGGGCAGGATAATGCCATAGACCGCACAGTGCGCGCCATTTTACGCTCCCGCGCGGGGCTTTCTGCTTCTGGCAGGCCTGTTGCTTCTTTCCTTTTCCACGGCCCAACTGGTGTGGGGAAAACAGAACTTGCCAAACAACTTGCCGAATGCATGGGCATGGCATTTCTGCGCTTTGATATGAGCGAATATATGGAAAAACATGCTGTGGCCCGCCTAATTGGTTCCCCCCCCGGCTATGTGGGCTTTGAACAGGGCGGCCTGCTTACAGAAGCTGTGCGCAAAAACCCCCACGCTGTCCTTCTCTTGGACGAAATAGAAAAAGCGCACGAGGATATTTTTAATATTCTTCTGCAAGTTATGGACTACGCCACCCTTACCGATAATACCGGTAAAAAGGCAGACTTCCGCAATGTTATTCTTATTATGACCACCAATGCAGGGGCGCGCGAAATGCAGGCCCAAAGCATGGGTTTTGTGGAGGCCGTTACCGCTACAGAACGCAGCGAAAAAGCCATTGAAAACATGTTCAGCCCAGAGTTTCGTAACCGTCTGGATGCAGCAGTGCCTTTCGTTTCCCTTACCCCTCAACTCATGGCAAAAATTGTCGATAAGACTGTTGCTGAGCTTTTCAAAGGTCTGGAAGCCAAAAAAGTCTCCCTTACCCTCACACCAGAGGCCAGAGACTACCTGGCAGAAAAAGGCTTTGACCCCAAACTTGGCGCACGCCCCCTCCAGCGCCTTATACGCGAAGAACTGGAAGACATTCTGGCACAGGAAGTGCTGTTTGGACGCCTTACCCACGGCGGCCGGGTGCGCGTTGAGCTGCAAGATAGGAAAGTTGTTTTGGAAGTGGAAGCGTAAGTTTTGGGGGAAGGAAAGACCCCTTTTGTGAACAAAAGGGGCCTCCCCTTCCCCCAAACCCCCTTCC
>CAZPTC010000196.1:0-5043 GCA_964589455.1 uncultured Desulfovibrionaceae bacterium
GTTTTTTAGGACACGCAAAAGGCGGTAGGCAAGGCGTCTGTCACCTTCAAGAGAAATAACAGTATCCACAAGGTGTTCAAGAAGGCGTGGGCCGGCAAGGCCACCTTCCTTGGTCACATGGCCAACAAGAATGAGGGTGGTGTTAGATCTTTTACAGCGCTCCACAAGTTCTGTAGCAACAGCGCGTACCTGGCTTACATTACCGGGAAGGCCTTCCGCTTCCTGGGTGGCAAGGGTTTGCACAGAGTCTACAATAAGAAGGGCAGGGGCGCAGTGTTCTTCCAAAAGGGGATACACATCTTCAAGCTGACAGGTGGCAAGGGCAAGCAAATTGTCATGCAGGGCTTGCAGGCGCTGGCCGCGCGCTTTTATCTGGTGAAGGGATTCTTCCCCACTGACATACAGAACAGTGCGACCCGCGCTGGCCACAAAACCCGCCATTTGGAGCAGAAGGGTGGATTTTCCAATACCGGGTTCCCCCCCTACAAGTATGGCACCGCCTGGCACAAGGCCTTTGCCAAGTATGCGGTCAAGAGCCTCCAAACCGCAGGTAAAGGGTTGGTGGCCGTGGTCAGAAACAGTGGCTAAAATCTGCGGGGTATTGGCGCTTTGCATACGCCCGCGTGGGGCGGATTTAGCGGGGCCTTCCTTCACTTCAACAGAAGCTTCAAGAGTGTTCCACTCTTTGCAGGCAGGGCACTGGCCTTTCCATAAGGAGCTTTTTGCCCCGCAAGAGGAGCAAATGTAAATTTCTTTGTACTTGGCCATTAATTAAACATATCCACACGCAGGGCGTGGCGGCCTTCTTCAAAGGGGGTACCCAGGAAGAGGTCCATTAAGGTTTCTGCAAGGGCAGGGGCTGTAATGCGCTCCCCAAGGCAAAGGACATTGGCATTATTGTGCGCGCGGCACAGGCGTGCATGGGCTTCGTGTGTGGCAAGTGCGGCGCGTATACCGTGTACACGGTTGGCAGCCATAGACATACCAATGCCAGTGCCACAAATAAGAATGCCAAAGGAATTTGGGGTGGCAAGCACTTTGTCTGTAAGCAGGTGGGCAGATTCTGGGTAATGGCAGGAAATGGCGCTGGCTGGGCCAAGGTCTATAGCGTTAAGGGCTTTTTTTTGCAAGTATGCAAAAAGATGGGACTTAAGCGCAAAGCCTGCATGGTCAGAAGCAAGAAAAATGGTGTGTTCCATAAGGGTCTTGTGGGTAAAGGGTGAAGCAAGGGGTTACTAGACGCTGGCAGAAGTACCCGTTTGTGCAGGAAAAAAGCGTTGTATGCGGGCTGTCAGTTGTTTTTCGCGGAAAGTGGCGGCTTTTTCTTTGGAAGAAATAAGGCGTATGAGCAGGTAATACAGTTCGCCGCCAAGAACAACAAAGCCCATAAAAAGGACATGCACAAGGGCTTTGGGGGAAAGGTCTTTGGAAAAAAATTCCATAGGTATTTCCTTAGGGGTTTGTGGTCTGCACTGCCTGGCCTGCCTGCTGAACAGGTTTATCCAGCATGTACACCAGCGCGTCGCGTGGCACGGTTAAGGCTAACTGTTCCGGGGTATAGGGCTGGGGATTCTGGTTTTCTTTAATAAGCAGCAGCAAGGAGTAGCCTTCTGCATTTTGGCCATCTACACGGCTTAACACGTTTTGGTCATTAAGCTTAAAGGCAAGGTTCCAGCCATCTTTAAAGGAAAGAGAAAGGGGCTTGGCTACTAGGGAAAGCTCTAGTTTTACTTGATTTTTACCCTGCCCTAATGTGTATTGTATGCCATTGGCTGTGGGAACAGCGTTTTGTGGGATAAGAGGTGTGGGCTCATTAACCGCAAGTTCTAAAGCGCGCAGGCTGTTGCCGCGTAAAAAAAGCGCCAACTCATTCAGGGCAACTGGTAGTTTAATGCCCAAAGTTTCAAGCGCTTTTGCCTGATCTTCCAAAGAAAGATAGGCGGTGTTTTCCTGTGGCAGATAAATAAGAAGGCCGCCATTGCCCTGTTGCACTTTGGCGGCACTGGCACCAACGCCTGCCTGCACATCCAGACGCAGCACCTGGTTATCATTTCCCCAAAGAATATAGGTTACGCGCCTTGTATCTTCTTCTGGCCCAAAGCGCAGACTGCCAGAAAGGCGAAAGGGCGTATTGTCTGAGGCAAGGGTATTTTGCTCGGTTGTGTAGGTTTCCCAAAGGCTTTGGGAAGCTCCTTCCATAGGGGTGGCAGGGCCGGGTGTATTGGCGGCGCAGGCAGTGAATAAAAGACAAACTGGTACTAGCAGAAAATGTAAGGCTTTACGGGAGAAAAGGGCGGCGTCCATGTCGTATCTCCATACAGAAAGTTTGTCAGATAAAGTTGTTATGGCCAGAAAATTTAATCTGCCATTTTTTTCTGTATTTCTTCTGGTTTTTCTGGGTTCAATTCTAATGCGCGGGTGTACATTTGCCTGGCCTCTGTGCTTTTTCCAAGCGCTTTGGCAATATCGCCCGCATGTTCATAAATAGTGGGTTCTTCCTGGTTTACACCCTTGTTCTGGAGTGAAAGGGCAATGGCTTTTTGTATGCTTTGCCAGGCTTCTTCATTGCGACCAAGGCGGTACAGCACCCATGCCAGAGAGTCTTGTATATACCCAGCGTCCGGGGCAAAAATAATGGCGCGCTCAATAAGGGCAAGGGCGCGTTCTAAGTCCTTATTTTCTTCAGCAAGGGAATACCCCACATAATTGAGGGCAGAGGGGTAGTCTGGGTTTTGCTTTAATATGCCTTCCATAACAGCAAGGGCATTTTCTTTATCCCCCGTCATATCCAGAAAAAACCCGTATTGATAGGCAATGTCTAAATCATCTGGCCAAAGGGTGAGCATGGTTTTAGCCTGCTCTACGCCTTCCTGTATGCGGTTGAGATTAAAAAGGGACTCTAAGCGCAAGTAGTGGAAGTCTTTATCGTCTTTAAAATCTAACAGCGCTCGGTTTGCAATGTCCAGGGTGTCTTCAAAACTGCCCTGCTCAAAAGCTATTTGGGCAGAAAGACGCAGGGCTTGCTCGTAAAACTTATGGTTAGGGGGTATTTGACCCAAAAGGGCTAGGCTGGTCACAGTGTCTTTACGGCCTTCATACGCAAGAGCTGCCTTATAGAACAGCATATCTTCCGGGGCATTTTCGCCCGCAAGATTGATAAGGTTTTCTGCAAGATCATAGCGGCCCTGATCTAAAAACATGGTGGCAGCAGAAAGAATGAAAACTAAGGAGTCTTGCTGGCTTAACGCAATATCATAGGCTTCTTGCGGGTTGCCTTGCACAACTGCCAGTTGCATAAGGCGCATAAGAATATCCTGATTTGTTTCATCATAGCGCAGTAAGTCTTTAAAAAGCTTTTTGCTTTCCGCGTAATTGCCTTTTTCTTGCTCCAGCAGGGCCAGTTCATAAATGGCTTCTAAAAAATCTGGGGATTCTTTAATGGCTTTGCGCAAAAGAGCTATGGCCCCTTCAAGGTCGCCGGTAGAGAGTAAGGCCTGGGAATAATAATATAATACGGTGGGGTTTTGGGCTGCAGGGGGTATTTGCTTAAAAACCGCTAAGGATTCCTGCGGCTTGTCTGCTTTTAAATAGAGCAGAGCCAATTCCAGTTGGGCAACAGGGTCGCCAGGTCTTTTTTGGGCAAATTGGCGGAAAAGTTTAACCGCTTCTTCGCTTTTGCCAGCTTCCAGCAAGGTTTCCACATACAAAAGCTGCAGGTGAATATCTTCTGGGAAAAGTTTGGTTGCTTCTGCAAGAAAGGTTTGCGCCTGTTCAGTGTGGCGGTTGCTTAAATACCAGCCGCCTGCTTCTATAAGAGGCAGGGAGTTTGTGGTATTAACAAGCAGACTTTGGCTGGCGGCTGTAACCATACGTATATCATTATCACGCATGGCTTTTTCTAAAAAAAGATACGCCATGGTGTTTTCCCCTTTCGTGGAAAGCTGGGCAGGGGCTTCCAGCACACTGAACAAGGGCGTATTAGGTGCGCAGCTTATTAGCAGAAGCAAGCCGGTGAGGGGAAGCACACGCTTTATGAGCGCAAAAACAGAGGCGCGATTATGCATTTTTACTCTTCCTGGATCCAGTCTTCAGAAAAATCTTTTAAGTCCCCGCTAAGCTGTATGCGCAGTTTTTGCAAAAGCCGCGCTTCCAGTTGGCGTATCCGTTCTCTAGTCACTTGGTATTTTTCCCCAATTTCTCGCAATGTAACGGGGTCATCCGTCAGAAGGCGATGTTCCAGAATGTATAATTCTTTTTCTGAAAGGGAGGGGATAAGGTCTTTTACGCCGTCGCGCACAAGGCCTGCTATTTCATTGCTGGCAATGCTGTCTTCAAGGCCAGGGCCAAGCGCTGGCAAAATATCCATGCGCGTGGCAGAGCCTTCTTCATTCATAGGCATATCAAGGGAAACATCGCCTGTATCCAGGCGCTGCTGCATTTCTATTACCTGTTCTTCTGTTACGCCAAGGCGTTCTGAAAGCATGGTGGCATCTGGGTCAAAGCCTTCTGCAATAAGTTTTTGGCGCTCTTTGTTCAGGTTATAAAAAAGCTTACGCTGGGCCTGGGTTGTGCCAATTTTTACCATGCGCCAGTTATCCATAATAAATTTAAGGATATAGGCCTTTATCCAGAATGTGGCGTAGTAAGAAAATTTAATGCCTTTATCAGGGTCAAATTTATTTACGGCGCGCATAAGCCCCACATTGCCTTCCTGTATAAGATCCAGCACATTCTGCATCCATTTGCGCTGAAAATCCATAGCAATTTTTACAACAAGCCGTAAATGGGAAGAAATAATGCGAAAGGCCGCATCCGGATCATTGGTATCGCGCACACGGTGTGTAAGTTCAAGTTCTTCTTCAGGGGTGAGGAGGGGAAACTTACTTACTTCGCGCAGATACAAATGCAAATTGTCTTTTATTTGGGGGGAAGGTAAGTTACGCGGGCTGGGTACAGGCAGGGAGGAATCTGAGTAATCAAAGCTGGAAAGGGCCTTTGGGCTGTCTGGATCTGCATCAAAAAAAGGGTCAAAGGAGAGGTCAA
>CAZPTC010000197.1:0-5020 GCA_964589455.1 uncultured Desulfovibrionaceae bacterium
ATCCTGGCAGGAGAAAAAGCGGCCTTCGCGGCTTTTTTGGGTGTAAATTCTGCGGCAGGGCTGTACACAACGCCCCCTGAGGCCGCTTTTACCCCCTAAAAAACTGGACCAATAACAGCGCCCGGATACGCAATAGCATAGCGCCCCATGCACAAAAAGCTCCAGCCCCATGCCTTGTGGCGCGTTTTCGCAAACCTGCACAACTTCATCAATGGTCAGTTCGCGCGGTAAAATGGCGCGGCTTGCGCCCAGTTGCGCACAAACCTGCAATGCCTTTGCATGGCTTACATTAGCGAGTGTGGAAAAATGCAGTTCCCCTTCAAAACCTGCCTGCCGGGCTATGTCTACAAGGCCAGGGTCTTGCAGAATAAGGGCATGGGGCTTTACATCCCGTGCAAGGCGTTTCATAAGCCTGCCTGCCTGCGCTAATTCCCCCGGTTTTGCCAAAGAATTAAAGGCCACAAAAATTTTCTTCCCATGCGTGTTGGCAAGTTCTACCATTTTGGAAAGCTCATTAGGGCCAAAATTTTCCGCAGTGGCACGGGCAGAAAAGTGCTTGAGACCAAGATATACAGCATCTGCCCCAGCGGCGTATGCCGCAAGAAAAGACGCCATATCGCCCGCAGGGGCGAGAATTTCCGGCTTAAAAACCAAGGGATCAGACTGACTCACATACGCTCCTTACATAATTACCATGATACAAAGAAGAAATATAGCCTTCTCTGTCTGCTATGGCAAGCACGGAGTATGGAGGCAGAGTAGTGGGATGCGGGGAACAAAGGAATTAGCGCAGTGCCTGAGCCTGTACAGCCGTTATGGCAACAGTGTTCACAATATCCGCAACTGTACAGCCGCGGGAAAGGTCATTCACCGGCTTATTTAACCCTTGGAGAATGGGGCCAATAGCAATAGCATCTGCCGCGCGTTGTACAGCTTTATAGGTGTTATTACCTGTGTTTAAGTCTGGGAAAATAAACACGGTGGCACGGCCTGCTACCTCGCTCTTTGGGGCTTTTGTGCGGGCAACTTCCGGGTCTATTGCGGCGTCGTACTGTAAGGGGCCTTCCAAAAGTAAGTCTGGTGCGCGTTCTTTGGCAATGCGTGTGGCTTCTACCACTTTATCCACATCTACGCCAGAACCTGAAGTGCCAGTAGAATAAGAAAGCATGGCCACCTTTGCTTCCAGACCAAAAAGTCTGGCTGTTTCTGCGGAGTTAATGGCAATGTCTGCCAGTTCTTCAGGGGTAGGCGTTGGGTTGACGGCGCAGTCGCCAAAAGTGAGCACACGGTCTTTCAGGCACATAAAGAATACACTGGAAACAATAGAAAAGCCTGGTTTTGTTTTTACAAACTCTAAAGCTGGACGAATGGTATGGGCGGTTGTATGCACAGAGCCAGAAACAAGGCCATCTGCCAGCCCCAGTTGCACCATCATGGTACCAAAGTAGGCGGTGTCCAGCATTTTATCGTGCGCATCTTCCTGGCTTATACCTTTATGTTTGCGCAATTCATAATAGGTTTGGGTAAAGCGTTCCAAGTCTGGAGAAGAGCTGGGTTCAATAATAGTAATACCATCCAAATGCAGGCCAAGCGTATTGATGGAATGGCGTATTTTATCTTCATCCCCAAGCAAAATAAGTTCTGCAACATCACGCTGGAGCAGAATTTCCGCAGCATGGAGAATGCGCTCTTCATCCCCTTCTGGCAGGACAATACGCATTTTTTGTTTGCTTGCCTGTTCCATAATCTTAAATTCAAACATAAGGGGGGTCATGCGTGAACTGGTGCGGTGTATAAGGCGCTCTAACAGCGTATCTGTATTCACATGGCGCTCAAAATGGCCAAGCGCTGTATGGATTTTGCGGGTATCATCTGGCTCAATACGCCCGTGCAGAGCCATAAGGGTTTGCACGGTTTTAGCTGTGTGGTCATCTACCGCAATAATGGGCAACGGCATGGAAGGCCAGCCATCTATAAGGGTGCGTACTGTTTGGGCAAGCTCAATGCCACCTGTGAGCAAAAGACCGGCAGGGTTGGGGTATGCGCCAGAAAGACGGGCGGATATACTGCCAAGCACAATATCTGCCCTGTCACCAGGGGTGATGATTAAATGCCCTTCCTGGAGGTAGGCAAGAAAATGGTCTACCTGCATGGCGGCTATAAGGTAGTCGTCTACCAAAATATCTTTTTTTTCTGGCGCATAAATTACGCGCGCTTTCAAGTGCTTGGCAACATCCTGTATGCTTGGTTTGCCAAGGGAAGGTTCGCCAGGCAGGACAGCCACAAGAGGGAAGGGTTCTTCCATATGGGAAGCTGCCATGCTTTTAGCCATTTTACTTAAAAATACATTTGTTTGTACAGGCGAAAAGGCCGCCATGTTTACCATTGCGCCAAAAGGCTGTATGCCTTTGTTTTTTATTACTTCAAAGCCAGAAAGAATGGTGGCCTGCACTTCATCTGCATCTCTGTTTGCGCCGCTGCATACAAAAAGTACAGGACAGCCAAGGTTGGCGGCAATGTCTGTATTCAGGTCAAATTCAAAGGTAGGCTCTTTGCCTAAAAAGTCTGTCCCTTCGCAAAGAATAAAGTCGTACTCAGCTTCCAAGGCTTTGTAATGGCGCAAAATTTTTGCCATCAGGGTATCTATTGCCCCTTCGTTAATAAGCGCGCGGGCTTCCTCAAGGGTACAGGCAAAGCAACTTTCATAGGGGGTTTTTAGCTGGAAAAACGTGCGGATAAGGTTTATATCATGGTCTTGCACATTGGGATCAGCGCTGGAAATAATGGGGCGAAAAAATGCTACTTTGCGAACCCGGCTGGCGATAAGACGCATAAGCCCAAGGGTAATGGCACTTTTGCCAGAGCGTCCTTCCAAGGCCGTCATATACAGGGTGCTGGCCATACAAGCTCCTTAAAGAGAATATTTTCTGCGCAGAAAGCTTTTTTCTTTTGTTTTTAGTAGAACAAGGAAGATTGCCCTGTCAACTTGTGTATATTGCGTGTAGCAAGAGACTGTTTTGCGGTATTATGAAAAAACTGAAATAATAAGTGTAGTTGACAAAATTAAAAAGATGCACAAAAATATTCCACACATAACTTAGTAGAGGAATGAAGGGGTATCTATGCTGATAAACAAACATTTTCTTAATCTTCAAGAGAATTATCTTTTTTCGCAAATAAATAAAAAGCTCCATGCGTATACAGCACAAAACCCAGGTAGCAATATTATACGCTTGGGAATAGGGGATGTAACGCGCCCCCTTGTGCCTGCGGTTATAAATGCCATGCACCTTGCTGTTGAGGAAATGGGGCAAAAGGAAACATTTCATGGTTATGGGGAAGAGCAGGGTTATGCCTTTTTGCGTAAGGCCCTTTGCGATTACTACGCCCGCAAACAGGTAGTGCTTGAAGAAACAGAAGTATTTATTGGCGATGGCGCAAAAAGTGACCTTGGCAATATTTTAGATATTTTTGCCATAGAAAACACTGTGCTTGTGCCAGACCCTGTTTACCCTGTGTATGTAGACACCAATATAATGGCAGGCAGAAGCATAGTATACGCAAGTGGTAACAGGGAAAATAACTTTCTGCCCATGCCGGAGAGCACTGTACATGCGGATATTATTTACTTATGCTCTCCCAATAATCCAACAGGCGCTGTATACACAAGGCAACAACTGCATACATGGGTACAATACGCTTTAGCCCATAATGCTGTTATCCTTTTTGACAGCGCGTATGAAATTTTTGTGCAGGATGAAAGCCTGCCTACAAGTATTTACCAGATAGAAGGGGCAAAGCAGTGCGCCATCGAGTTTGGCTCTTTCTCTAAAACAGCCGGTTTTACAGGTACACGCTGTGGCTATACCATTGTGCCCCATGCTCTTATGCAAGAAAACACCAGTCTTAACGCCCTTTGGCTGCGCAGGCAAACCACAAAATTTAACGGGGTTGCGTATGTGGTGCAAAAAGCGGCGCAGGCCGTTTTTACGCCTGAAGGCATGGCCCAGATTTTAGAAAACCGCAATTATTACATGCAAAATGCCACGCTTATTGCCCAGACTTTGGAAAATTTGGGTATATGGTATACTGGTGGCAAAAATTCCCCGTATATTTGGCTGCAATGCCCGGATAATATGCCTTCATGGGAATTTTTTGACTACCTGCTGCAAAAAGTGCAGCTTGTGGGTACCCCGGGGGCTGGCTTTGGGGCAAATGGGGAAGGTTTTTTCCGTCTTACTGCCTTTGGTGACAGGGAGCAAACCCGTATTGCCATGCAAAGGCTGGAAAAATTGCTGGGTTAGTGGACATACAATAATGCTTATTCTTTCCCTGCCATAAACTGGCATGGTTTTTGCTTCTACCTTTGCAAGTTGTGCAAGCGGCAAGTTATGCCGCATACAAATTGCCAAAACTGGTTAACGCTGAGCAAAGCTTACCAGGTAAAAGTGAGGAAGCCATGTCTGTACAAAGTGTTTATAATTCTTCTGTGTATACAAGTCTGTGGGATTTAAGCCAGCAAAACCTAAATGCGCAAACAACCCAGGAAAACAAGACCAAAGCTTCTTCTACAGGCAGCAACAGCTCTTCCCAGCAAACAAAGAATCCCTATGCCTCAACATCTGGTTCTCTTGCATCCATTCTTTCTGCTGTACAAAACGCTATGGATGACCTTGGCCTTGAAAAAAATGATAAGGTCACTTTTCGCACGCTTATGGCCCATAAGTCCAAACTGGAAGCGGAGTTTTATGAAGAATCCCGCCAGGGTTTGCTAAAAGCAGGTGTGGATGAAAAAGCAGATTTTCGCCTTGTGAGCGGCAAAAATGGCGGTGTGGAAGTTATTACCGACCACCCTGATAAAGAAAAAATTGAGAAGTTTTTTAAGGATAACCCAAGCCTTGTGAAGAAGTTTGAGAAAATCCAAGCGCTTTCTAATATGGAAGAAACACGCAAAAGCCAAAAAGTAGATGTAGACGCCATACGCACCCGTATTGAAGCAGAGTCTATGAGCTACTGGTTT
>CAZPTC010000198.1:0-4979 GCA_964589455.1 uncultured Desulfovibrionaceae bacterium
CCCCAAAATATTCCCCCCCGAAATATCTTCTCACAGCGCGCTTGCTTTTTTTGCAGGGACAATCTAAAAAGGCCTTTCCGCACATAGAGCGGCCCTTTTTCTATAGCCAAGGAATAGAAAGGACGCAAGCGATTTTTTCATTCCTCAGCCCTGGTCAGCCATGCAGAGTTTCCCTAAGCACGCTGTTTTTTTTCGTCTTTCCTCTTTAGGCGATGTTGCTTTAACAACAGGGCCTCTTTTGGCGTGGCATAAAGAAATGGGCACAAAGTTTACGGTGCTTACTCTGGCGGCATTTGCGCCACTTTTTGCGCATAACCCGGCTGTTGAAGAAGTCATACTTTTGGACAAGCAGGCACTGAAGGGCAAAAAGCTGTTTGCCACTGCGCGTGATCTGGCTGGGCGCTTTAAAGGTTCCCCCTTTATTGACTGCCACGGGAATGCCAAATCCCGTGTGTTCCGGCTTCTTTGGCCAATGTTTGCGCACGCACCAGTGTTTGCGTATCCAAAAGCAGGCCTGGCGCGCCGTCTTTTTCTTTATGCAGGGGCATGGCGAACGCGCCTGGGCTTTTCTGCACTCAATGCCAATGTGCCAAAACGCTACGCGGCAGCTTTGCCAAAAACAGCAAGCCAGGGGCAAAGCCTGCGGCCTTATGTATTTCTTACAGAAAGTGAAAAAACAGAAGCACAGGAGAGGCTGCGCTTGCTTGGCCTGCCCGTAGATGCTAAGGGTAAAAGTGAGGAAGGAAAAAGCAAGCCTTTGCTGGCTTTGCACCCTTTTGCCACGCACCCCAATAAAATGTGGCCTTACTGGGAGGAACTGGCAGAGCTTTTGCAGAAAGAAGACATCCCATTTTTTTGGGTAGGGAAGCAAGAAGGCTACACAGGCCAGTTTGCCAAGTGGGGGGCAGATTATATAAACAGCCTTTCTTTGCGTGAACTTTGCGCTGTTCTTTCCCAGGCAGATGCGCTTATTTCTGCAGACTCAGGCCCCGTGCATCTTGCACGCGCTGTGCAAACGCAGGTTATTGCGCTGTTTGGCCCAACATGCAAAGAATGGGGCTTTTACCCAGATCAAGAAGAAGGGGTGGTCTTGCAGCACCCACTGCCCTGCCAGCCCTGCTCGCTTCACGGTGGCTCTTTGTGCAAGCATAATCACCGTTGTATGCAAGAAATACATCCTGCCCAAGTTCTCAGGCAAACCCTTACCCGTGTATAATTAAGGATTTCCCATGATTTTCCCTGTAGGCCCTCTTGTCAACGCTGTTGCCATTGTATGCGGCGCACTTATAGGCATTGCTATTGGTTCCCGCCTGCCAGACCGTATACGCACTATTGTTTTCCAAGGGCTTGGGCTTTGCACCCTGCTTATTGGCATGCAAATGGCGCTTGGCACACAGTCTCCCCTTATTCTTATATTCAGCATTTTGCTGGGGGGCATTTGCGGGGAACTGTTGCGATTGGAAGACCGCTTTCTTAATATGGGAAACAGCCTGAAAGGGCTTATTAAATCCAAAAATCCGCGCTTTACGGAGGGCCTGGTAAGCGCCACTGTGCTGTTTTGCATAGGGGCTATGGCTATTTTAGGTTCTTTTGATGAAGGCTTGCGTGGCGACTACACCATAGTCTTTTCTAAAACTATTTTAGACGCCTTTGCGTCTATAGCGCTTGCCTCTGTATACGGTATTGGTGTTGCATTTGCAGGTTTAGCGGTTTTTCTGTACCAAGGCATATTAGTGCTGTTTGCAGGGGTACTGCAACCGTGGCTGAGTGAAGCGCTTATGGTAGAACTTACAGCCACTGGCGGCGTGCTCATATTGGGCATTGGCCTTAATTTGCTGGAAGTTACACAAATACGCCTTTCCAATATGTTGCCTGCTCTTATTTTTGCTGTAATTATAAGCGCAGTTGTCTTGTAGAATTTATCTTTTTGCTTTGTCAGCAAGCGCCAGTTCTAACAGGCGCTCCAATAAATCCGCAAACGGCATACCAATAGCGGCGGCTTCCTGTGGCAAAAGGCTTGTGGCCACCATGCCGGGCAAGGTATTTACTTCCAGCAGAAAAAGAATGTTGCTGTCTGTAAGGATAAAATCCGCGCGGCTGTAGCCGTTTAGCCCAAGCGCCTTATGCGCTGCCAAAGCCATGCCCTGCGCCTGTATAAGCACAGGTTCTGGCAGAGGGGCCGGGCACAATTCCTGCGCGCCTGCGCTTGTGTATTTGCTGGTGTAGTCAAAAAACTCCGCTTTGGGGATAATAAGAATAGGGGGCAGGGGCGTATTGTCTAAAATGCCAACTGTTACTTCTCTGCCTTGTATAAATGGCTCTATAATGGCCTCCTGCCCTGCCGCAAAAAGGGCAGAAAGCGCGGCTTCCAGCTCTGGCTGGTTATGCACTTTATATACCCTGAGGCTAGAACCACCCGTGTTTGACTTCACAAAAAGCGGGAATGGCAAAGAAGGTGACCAGGAAGACGTAGGCGGCGTTGGCAGAAAAATCCAGTCCGGGGTGCGTAAGCCTGCATGGCGGAAAAGTTGCTTGGCAGCCGCTTTATGCAAAGCAAGAAAGGAACCCGCTGGGCCAGAACCCTGATACGGGCAGCCCACGCGCTCAAGTATGGCTTGTATAAGGCCATCTTCCCCCGGTGCGCCATGCAGATTCAAAAAGGCCACATCCGCATTTTTTGCTTTTTCTACAAGGGTATCAAAGCCTTCCAATAAATCAAAAAACTCCACCATTGCCCCGCGCCCTGCAAGTGTGCGGGCAATAAGGCGCGCACCTTCTAAAGCCACTTCCCTTTCCGGGGACCAACCACCTGTAATAAGCAATACTTTCAAGCCGTTAATATTCATATCCCGCACACCCTGTTAAGTTCCTCTACTGCAGAAAAGCCAAGGGCCTTACAAAGCGCGTCTTCCAAGCCCTTAGACTGTGCAAAATTGTATTGGATAGAGACGCGGTGGCTTTCATTTACGCCATAGCGCTCCAGTAAATCTTCAAAACGGCTTTCTAAGCTGGTGAATACGGTATGGCGCACACGCTTATCCGCATACGAAATAAGCAAGGGAAGCCGCACAGGCTTAGCAAGAGCAGCCAGAGGGCCACTTTGCCACGGCCATAGCACATGGTGCAAAACAGCCTGGGCTATGGCAGGGTTGTGGGTTTCCTGTAAAACCCAGGTTGCCCCTAACTGGGCATGGCTGCCCCCGTGCTTTACCGTGTAAGACTTGGCTATATCGTGCAAAAGGCCTGCTGCCCGCACTTCCATAATATCTAATGGGTAGCCCTGTTCTTTGGCACGCAAGGCAAGGGCAACAGCAAAGTCTGCCACGCATGTGCAATGCTCGCCAATATGGGGGAGCATGGCGTATTTTTCCCACAGCAAATAGCACTCTTTTTCTGTAGGTACATGCTTTTGCGGCATGGGGGCTGCATAATCAAATTCCAGCGACGGCCAGGGGGTATATTCCATACGTTATACTATCCTTCCTCTTGCGCGGTAATACCTTTGCCAGCATACGCCGCAGGGGTGTCTATGTCAAAAAGACACTCTGGCGTTTCCTGCTGCAATAACTGGCAGGTTGGGGCCAGAGTGGACCATAACTTTTCTTCTGCTTTAAGGCCCATAATAGCAGGAAAAAATGCCGCGTGAACAGCCACAGGATGCCCATGTTTGTTGCCAAAAGCCGGTGCCACACAGGAAACAGGGCTTTTTGCAGCCACATTGTGCTGAAATTGATTCAGCACAGAAAAAGCAAGGGCTGGCCTAAGACTTGGCATATCTGCCAGTAAGACCAGCGCGCCTTCTAAAGAAATATTCTGGGCTTTTGCATATTGCTGCGCAAAAGTCAGCCCCGCTTGAAGCGAAGCCGTTTGCCCTCCGCTTTGGGAGCTGGCAGGCGGTGCATCCACAATATGCAAGGCTGGCAAACCCGTGGCACAAAAGGTATCGCATAGGTTGCGCAATACTGCCGGGCCTTGGGGGTCAAGCACTGCGCAAGCAAAAGTGGAAGGCATGGCAGCCAGGGCCATAAGAGTAGCAAGGCTGAACAGACATAATGGGGGAGCCGCCTTATACTGCGGCAAAGCAGCAAGGGCAGCAGGCACAGGTAATGGCGCATGGTCTTGCAAGTTCTGCCACGTGCGGTAGGGCAAAAGCAGCTTATGCCCTAAAGGGGCCATGCGGCGAGATGCCCCTGCCGCCAGCAGCACAAGGGCCACAGCCATGATCAGGCCTTCCCAGTATGCCCAAAGCCCCCGCTTCCACGGCATGTGGCGGAAAGCTCAGTCGGGCTGGAAACAGCCTGCATGTCCATGCGAATAAAGGGCTGGAAGACAAGCTGGGCAATGCGGTCTCCCCGCTGGACAAGACGGGGTTCTTTAGAGGTGTTAAGCAGGTACACCATAATTTCCCCTCTGTAGTCCGGGTCAATAAGCCCCACGCCTTGGGCCACAACAAGGCCATCGCGCGCACCAAGGCCACTTCTGCTGTAAACAAAACCCGCTACATACGCTGGGGGCTCAATAATAATACCGGCCGGGAACAAACAACGCCCCCCAGCAGGTATTTCCACTTGCGCCTCTTCCTGACAGGCTCTTAAATCCATACCTGCTGCACCGTCAGACGCATACACAAGGCCACCCTGGTATATACTTTGTGCATCACGCAAATAATATATATATGTTTTTTCCAAACCCATAAACTGCACTTCCTTTTCAAACTGCTGTGTCTTTATCTAACACATGTATTTTGCTTAAGCAAACAGGATATACGACATTGTGTGATAGATATGACTTTTAGGCTTGACCATGAGTATTTCATGGGATATAGTAAATGTATTATGAACTGGGATTGGGACAAACTCCAAGAAAAACGGCAGAACCAGCCCCGCTGGGATGCTGAAGGCAAGGGCAATGACTCGCGTCAAGACACGCGCAACCAAAACAGGCAGGGTGGCCCAGTGCTCCCAGAACCAAAAAAACCG
>CAZPTC010000199.1:0-4973 GCA_964589455.1 uncultured Desulfovibrionaceae bacterium
GAAAAACTGGCCACTATCCTCACCGTGCCCTTTATGGCCTGTGGCGCTAAATTACCCGTATTTATCCTTTTTGCCGGTGTGTTTTTCCCTGGGCATGAAGCCGCTGTTATGTTCAGCCTTACCCTTGCAGGCTGGGGTGTTGCGCTTCTCAGTGCCTTGCTTTTGCGCCTTACCCTTATACGCGGGCCAGCCACCCCCTTTGTTATGGAGCTGCCCCCATACCGTTACCCCACGTTGCGCGGTGTTCTTATCCACTCCTTAGAACGCACATGGCAATACCTGAAAAAAGCAGGCACTGTTATTCTTGCTGTTTCTGTGCTTTTGTGGGCAGCTATGGCCTATCCTTCTTTGCCAGAAAGTGAACAAAACCTCCCCGGTGCAGATAAAGCCGCCCTTCAGGCTTCCTTTGCCGGGCAAGTAGGTGCTGCTATGGAGCCTGTTACCAAATATGCAGGTTTTGGCTGGGAAGCCAATATTGCCCTTATTGGGGGCTTTGCCGCTAAAGAAGTTATTGTTACCACCCTTGGCACAGCCTATTCCCTTGCAGATGCTGATGCGAATATTTCTTTGGCAGAACAGGTTAGCCAAGACCCACGCTGGAATAACGCCTCTGCCCTGGCTTTTCTTATTTTTGTGCTGCTGTACGCGCCCTGTATGGTGACCCTTGTGGCTATACGGCAGGAAACAGGCTCTACCTTTTGGGCGGCTTTTAGCTTTGTGTTTAACACAAGTGTTGCCTTTGCCGCCGCGGTTTGTGTGTACCAAGTTTTATCGTAAAGGGAAGAGAGCTTGTTGGGGGAAAGGGAAAACCTTTTTTGTGAACAAAAAAGGTTTTCCCTTTCCCCCAAACCCCCTTTCCCTTTCCAAAAAAAACTTTTACTTGATGCCTTGGTATACTGTGTGGTATAGTAACCATTAGTTTAGAGCATACCCGAATAGTATTGCCATAACAAACTGAACCAGATACGCAGGAATGGCTTTTGGCAAAGAAGCTTTTCTTTTGCTGTGTTGTGGTCAATGGAGAAAACATGCTGGAAGTTGTAGACATCACCGAAGAAACAAAGGATACCTTTATCTCCCTTTGCTCGGGCTTTTACCATTCTGATGCTGTCATGCACCCCATTCCCAAGGAAAATATTATCAATTCCGCTACAGAAGCCCTTTCTGGCAGCCCCTTTATCCGCTGTTTGCTTCTCATGTGGGAAGGGGAAGTAGCGGGCTATGCCGTGCTTTCCTTCTTCTATTCTAATGAGGCAGGCGGCCTGACTGTGTGGATGGAAGAATTGCTGGTTTTGGAAAAATTCCGTGGCAAAGGCATTGCCAAAAAATTCTTTGCCTGGACTTTTGAAACCTATGAAGGCAAAGCAAAACGCTACCGCCTTGAAGTTGCAGAAGAAAACAAAAGTGTGTGCGAACTGTACAAACGTATGGGCTTTGAAAATTTCCCCTATATCCAGATGATACGGGGAGACTAGCGCTTTACATAATGCGTTAAAGGTTTTTTTACCCGCTTAGTTAATAGGTAGTATATGCCTTAACCCTGCGCCTTTATTTTTGTAATGCGCGCAGGTTTAAGGCTATTTTTTCGCCCTCTATACTATAGCTTGTTTCTTCCAGCAGCTTTTGCTGGATAGCAAGAATGGGCTTATATGCAGGGTCTACCCTAAATTTTGCCCCGTCATACATATATTTGGGGCGCACATACAAGGGGCGTATGCCTTCTGCAAATAAAAAACGGTTTATACTGTACAGCTTTTCTCCAGAAGTGGGGGAATGTATACTGGTGTTTTTTAGAAGCTCTATATTACGGTCTATCTGCGCATCATCCACATAGCCCAAATGCTGCACCATATTTTCCACAGGCACATGCCCCACAACAAAACCTGCCTGACGTATCCTTGCGCCGTATTCTAAATCTTCAAAGCCATATTTGCCGTAATCTTCATTCCAAAAACCAAGCAGAGCATGTACGCGCTTTGGTATAAGCACACAGCCGCCATTGGTAAGGTCTGCCTGCCAAAAGCTTTGCCCTGTTTTAAGTTTTTTTTCTTCTCTTGGCATGCGCGCAAGCAATGCGTGGCCAATACTGCCCAGTTCCGGGTTTACTGCCAGCATGTCAAGCATAGTGCAAAGCCAGTTTGGGTGCAGAATTTCTACATCATTATCCAGTTTTAAATAATATTCTGCTTCTTGCCCTTCTTTGCTTGCCCAGGCCAGGTTTGCCGCAACAGCCACGCCCATATTCTGGCGTAAAAGCATAAGCCTGGCATGAGAATGCGCGCTTACAAAATCTTGCAGAAAATCCACACTGCCATCTGTGCTGGCATTATCCACAAGGCTTAACGTAAAAGGCTGCTCTGTATGCGCGTAAAGCGAGGCCAGGCAGCGCCTTGTAAGCTCCAAACGGTTATGGGTAACAATAGCTATGTGGATCATGGGATTAATTTACCCTTTTCCAAAGTACTACGCAAGCAAGTCTTCCTTACGGAAAAGCGCATCTTGCTCTAGCGCAAAAGTACTGGCCATTTTTTGGGCAGTATGCCGCGCGTGTTTTTCTTTAAAAAAATAATGCGAATATCTATAGGTGAATAAGAGCTGGAACAGTTTTTGCTTAATAGTCCTTACTGGATGAGGAAACACTGGATAACTGCCTAAAAAATGGTCAATATGCATTGTTGAAATGTGTATGCCAAAGTATTGGGCATATTGCAAAGGTGGTTTTTGAGGTGGATGAGTGTAAGCGGCAAGATGTGGCCATAGCGTGTTAATGCCACATATTGTTGCTGAAGCTCATATAGCTGGAGCAACACGGTACAATCTTTATACAAGGAGTAAGAGGAGAAAACTATGCGTAATTTAAAAAAACAAGTGGCTATTATGCTGGCTGTGTGTATGTTTTCAGTTCTTTGTGTGCAAACAGCCTTTGCAGAAGTGAAAGTAAAAATAGTCAATAACCGTAACTATAGTGTCAGTGTGGCCTTTTGCTGGTCTGCTTTTGACTATCCAGATAACAGACGTTCTGGCTGGTACATTGTTAACCCCGGCGAAACAAAAACGATTACATTTAAAGACGCTGTGTATGCGCTTACTTCCTATAGCTTTGGGTATTACGCCACAGGAAAATCGCAAGATGGCAGCAAAGTATTAGTATGGTCTGGCAAGGATACCCAAACAGACACACCCTTAGACGTTATTATTCATCCTACAAAAGCTTTTGGGGGGCACCCTGATGACGCTATCCCTGGTGGAAAAAAGGTGCGGTTTAAAAATATGAAAATCACAGAAGTGGAGGATGGTACCCGTATGAATGGCACCGCAACACTTACCTTTAAAAACTAAAGTAGCAGGTTCTGGGTAACAGGGCATTTCCGTTAATAAACGCGAAATGCTCTGAGCTTGTTGGCAAAGTCAACAAGCAAGCGGCAGGGGGAATAGGTGCGGCTTTGCCGCGCCATTATGACCGAATGCCGTGCCTTTCCGCCCAGCAAGCAAAGCGCGCTGGTGGGCGGCACAAACCCAAAGGGGTTTGTCATCAGTCTGAGAGCATTTCCGTTAATAAACGCGAAATGCTCTGGCGGCTGCGGGAGCAGACGCCCGCTACGCGGTACCCAGGAAAAAACTTCTTGAATATTTGGGCATCAGGGGCTAAAAGTAAAGGAGACGAAAAAGAATGACTGCGCCCGTTTTTCTCTACTGAAAAGGATGGAAAATATGTCCCAAAATCTGCTTTCTCCCATTATGGGGGAAATGGTCTCCAAGGGTT
Organism: uncultured Desulfovibrionaceae bacterium; assembly: GCA_964589455.1. Classification (GTDB taxonomy): domain Bacteria; phylum Desulfobacterota; class Desulfovibrionia; order Desulfovibrionales; family Desulfovibrionaceae; genus CAZPTC01. The sequence continues at coordinate 3,764 of CAZPTC010000199.1, forward strand.
CTGCCATACGCCGCATGTTCGACGCTGGCATTGAAATGAAAAAACAATTTGGGGAAGACGCCGTGTGCGACTTCAGCCTTGGCAATCCAGACCTTGCCCCGCCTCCGCAAGTTGCTACCATGCTGCGAGAATTGGCAGACAAAGCCTCTGAGCCCGCAAGCCTTGGCTATATGCCTAATGCCGGGTTTGACTGGGCCCTGCAAGCCCTTGCGGAATACCTGAGTGCAGAGCAGACTGTTGCCCTTACCAAGGGCGATGTTATGCTTAGCTGTGGCGCTGCCGGTGCGCTTAATGCCTTCCTCCATTCTGTTCTTTCCCCTGGGGATGAAGTACTGGGCATTGCCCCCTATTTTGTGGAATACGGCTACTATTCCAGCAATCACGGTGGTACATTTAAACCCACCCTTTGCCGCCCGGACGATTTTGGCCCAGACCTTGCTGCCATTGAAGCCGCCATTAGCCCCAAAACCCGCGCCTTTATCATAAACTCCCCCAATAACCCCTCTGGCGCTGTGTATTCCAAGCAGGATATTGAAGGCATTGTGGCGCTTCTGCGCGCTGCCTCCCAAAAATATGGCCGCCCCATTTACCTTATTTCTGACGAACCCTACCGCTTTCTTACCTACGACGGTGCCATTGTGCCCCCCGTTCTTCCCTTATACGAATACGCCGTTGTTGTGGGTTCTTTCTCCAAAAACTACTGTCTGGCTGGCGAACGTATTGGCTATGTGGCCCTTTCCCCCGCTTTAGAAGGCCGCGAAAAACTTATGGCCGGCATGGTTATGTCTAACCGCGTGCTTGGCTATGTGAACCCCCCCATTGTGGGCCAGTACCTGATGAAAGCCTCCCTTGGTGCCTCTACTGCCCACGCCGTTGAAGTATACACACGCCGCCGCGATATGCTTGCGGAAATTCTTAAATCCGCAGGTTACTCCTTCACGCTTCCTAAAGGTGCCTTCTATTTCTTCCCCAAAGCCCCCCAAGGCAAGGACGCTGCCCTTGTGGAACACCTGAAAGAACAGCGCGTGCTTGTCACACCCGGCGAAGGCTTTGGCTACCCAGGGCATTTCCGTATCTCCTTTGCTGTGGACGATAAAATTATCGCCCGCTCTCGCGACGGCTTTGTTAAAGCCATTGCCCAAGCTATGTTTGCTTGCTGAGTGAAGAGTGTCTTGGGGGAGGGGCGAACCCTTTTTGTGAACAAAAAGGG
>CAZPTC010000200.1:0-4952 GCA_964589455.1 uncultured Desulfovibrionaceae bacterium
ACGCATGGCCTTTGCACGTTCTGCGTGTTCAGTATCCAAGTGGTTTTGCTCTGCACAGGCCAGGCTATACAGCAGATAGTCCAAAGCCTCAATAAGCGGGGCATCAGAGGCATGTGCCATATAGATTTTTTGGTAAAAGGGGTGGGCAGTATTGAGCAAAATACCCAGTTGGCCGCCACTTTCGCCCGTTATACAGGCAGGTTGCCAAAGCGGCCCGCCAAGCTCTTCTGTAAGGGCAATGCGTGTTTGCCCGGAAGCGTGGAAAACAGGCACAGGAAGGCGCTGGGTGCCAAGGGTATTGGCCAGCACAACTTTGTGCTCCATTTGGTTAACACTCAGCACTTCTGGCAGCGTAAGGTTTTGCAGCGCATGGAGAATGCCCTTATCTGCGCCCTGGTGCAAGGCAGCGCTGTTTTCTCGTGCTGCACCGGCCTGGCCTTTTTTGTAGCGCTCTTCTGCGGCTGCCCTGTGAACAGGCAGGAATATATCCTTCAGCCAAGAATAGAGCTGTTCATTCATAAGAATGCGGGATTTTTTAATATCCACCATAAAAAGGTCGTCTAATGGGCTGTCGAATGAAAGGGAAATACGTAAAAGGGAATACTGCGGTTCCTGGGGGAAAAGCCCAAGCCAGTCTGGCCCGTGTATAAGCCTGTTTTCGCGGTAAACATAAATGCCTTGATTTTCCGTGCTGATAGCAGCGTATTTTGCGGCATTTTCATCTGCAAACTCTTCTTCACGCGGCAGAACATAGCTTTCTACAATAATGGGAAAATCCCCGTGGTCTGTACTGGCATTGAGGTACACAATTTCCTCACGCTGACCACCTGTGCGCGCGCAAAAAGGATCCCAGGGGAAGATAATCTGCCCGTTCAGGGTAAGCGTTATCGTGCGGGCGCGGGTATCGTCCGGGTCAAGAAAACGCTGGAACACACTGCCTAAATGCTTGCGCAGGGCAGAAAGCATACGCTCAAGTGCTGCGGCCGCAAGTTCCGGGCTGTCCCCGGCACCAAGCTGGGCGCGCAAAAGCACGCGGTCTACCCTGTCCCATATCACCACAGTGCCAGAGCCATTGCCTGCTACTTCTTCCAGCAGAATATTTTCTAATTCTCCTGCTGGGGCAAGTGCTAAAGCCCAGCGCTGCTCTGCTTCTAAAAGATCTAAATCCCACATGGCTGTAAGGGCCATTTCGCTTTGTGCTGCGCGGGAAGAAACCAAAAGCTTACGGCAAAACGCTGTAGAAGCTGTTTTTAAACCAAGACCAAACTTGCCTAACTGTACAGCGCCTGCACTTGTTGCAGAACCATAGCGCATGGCATTGATAAGCGCGCTCTTGTCCATGCCGTGGCCATTATCCGCTATTGATAAGGCAATATTGTTTTCATCGTCTATACGCGCGCGTATATCTATACGCGAGGCATTTGCCGCTATGGAGTTATCCACAATATCAGCAATTGCCATGTTAAGGTCATAGCCTGTATCGCGCAGGCCTTCACAAATACGGGCAATATCAGGGGGTACGTCCAGAAATTCCAGTTCTTGCATACTTATTTCCTTCCTGGTGGATTTTTATACAAAAGGGCACAGTGTGTGACCCAGGGAAAGTCAATATTCTGTCAAAAGCTACTTCCCGCCTTTGAATATGCAAAAAACAGGCCAACTATAGACTATCCAGCAGGCCTGTAGAAGCCAGTGCCGCATACAGCACAATGCCCGCGCTGGTAGAAAGGTTTAAGCTGCGCACTGTGCCTTTTAATGTGGGAATGCGCACCCTGTGCGGGGTAAGCGCCAGAATTTCCTGTGGTAAGCCGCGCGTTTCCGGGCCAAAAATAAGGGCATCGTCCACTGTATACCCAAAACGGTGAACAGGGGCAGGCGCCTGCCCATTTTCTGGCACTTTTGCGCTTGTGCATACAAGGCGCGTACCCGGGTTTGCCTGCCTGTACGCCGCAAAATTTGGCCATACCTGCATGGTAATATGGGGCCAGTAGTCTAATCCTGCACGCTTTAAATATTTATCTTCCAACTTAAACCCAAGGGGCTCAATAAGATGCAGGGGTACACCCGTTGCTGCACAAAGGCGCGCTATATTACCCGTGTTTGGCGGTATTTCCGGTTCAAAAAGCACTATGTGCACAACTACTCTCCCTTTCCAATACCATCATCAAAAAAACACAACATGTTTATTTTTCCCATATTCCAGCGTTTTTTAACATATTCTTCTTCTCTTCCGACCATAGACCATACAGTAAATCTAGTATTTTCATCATGTTAACTCTTTGGCCCGTTTTTTGCTTTTAGCCTCCAGAACGTCTTTTCTCCCATACTCGCCCCTATAAGTAAACCCCGGAGTTCACCATGAAAAAAAGAACAGCCCTTCTTAGCACCCTTACAGCCGCCTTGCTTATTATTTTAGGCTGTGTTGCATACACCGTATTTTTTCCTTCTCCGCCAGCAGTTGCAGCCCTTGGCGATGGCACAGTCAAAACCCTGCCAGCACCCAACAAAACAGGCGGTATGCCCCTTATGCAGGCCCTTGCAGAACGGCACACAAACAGAGATGTACAAAGCACTGCCTTGGATGAGCAGACCCTTTCTGATCTTTTATGGGCAGCATGGGGCATTAACAGAGAAAATGGCAAACGCACAGCCCCCACTGCGTTTAACGCGCAAAACCTTGTTGTCTATGTGGCCCTTGAAGATGGCGTGTGGGCGTATGACGCCACTGCCCATGCCCTTACCCGCGTTGCCGCACAAGATATGCGCCCAAAACTGGGCAATGGAGCCCTGGCGCTTATTTACGCCGTGCCGGATTCCACCTACGCTTATTCCCATGCAGGAGCTGTGTACCAAAATGTGGGGCTGTTCTGCGCATCAGTCGGGCTTGCCAATGTGGTAAAGCAAAGCGGCATAAATGCGGTGCAAAGTTTACTTTCTATGCCAGAAGACTATAACGCATTTCTTATCCATGTTATTGGCTGGCCCAAATAAGCGTAATACGCACATTAAAGCCGTATACGGTATTGCCACCCCTTGCAAAATCCCTATTACGCCTTATATTCAAAAAGCAAGCCCTTATAAGAAGAGGCAAGCTGTTCTTAAAAAGCATGAATAGAGGAGTTATTTCAATGACTGAAATGCGAAATGTTATTGTCAACATGTTTGACAGCTGGCAATTTAATTACACTGGTGCGTATGGCAATGACTGGATTAAAACCCCCAACTTTGACCGCTTTGCCCGTGAAGGCGTTGTTTTTGAAAACGCGTATGCAGAAGGCTTGCCCACAGTGCCTGTTCGCCGCGCCCTGCACACAGGCCGCGCCACCCTGCACGAAACAGGCTGGAGCCCCTTACGCCAGCAAGACACGACTATTGCCGACCTTTGCTGGGGCCAAGGCATAGACACTGCCCTTATTTTTGACTGCCCCATGTACCGCCTGCCTAAATATGGCTATAGCCGCGGTTTTGACAAAGTATATTTTATACACGGGCACGAAGCTGACCACCAGTTTTATTCCAAAAATCCTCTTATCCATAAAAATCCCTTAGACTACATCACCAAAAATCAATTGGATAATGGTGATAAAGTAGCAGGCGGCAATGTAGTAAAGCCCCTGCTGGAAGAAATTGAAGATTACCTGAAGCATCGCCAGTATTGGAAGTGCGAAGCTGACCAAAACGTACCCCGCGTGATGAAAAAAGCTGTTGCCTACTTGGAAGATATTGACCGCAACCAGCCTTTCTTCTTGTGGATAGACAGCTTTGACCCCCACGAACCCTGGGACCCGCCATCTGTCTACGACCCCAACCTGCCCTGCCCCTATGACCCCACCTACACAGGCCCAGAGCTTTTCCTGCCCTTCCAGGAGCGGGTGGAAGGCATGTTTACAGAGCGTGAGCTTGAACATATACGCGCCCTTTACGCCGAAAAAATCACCATGTGTGACCGCGCTTTTGGCTTTTTTATGGACAATGTGCGCCGCCTTGGCCTTGAAGAAAGCACCTTATGCGTGCTTATTTCTGACCACGGTGAACCCCTTGGCAATGGCGAACATGGCCACGGTATTATGCGCAAGTGCCGCCCCTGGCCTTACGAAGAACTTGTGCACATCCCCCTTATGATTAAAGGCCCCGGCATACCCGCAGGCAAGCGCATTAAAAGCTTTGTGCAAAATTACGACATTACCCCCACCATAACCAACTGGCTTGGTATTAAGGGTTCTGCCAATATGCACGGCATTGACCTTATGCCTCTTATGCAGGGCAAGGTAGACAAAATACGCGACTTTGCCATTACAGGGTATTACGGCGCATCCTGGTCTATTATCACAGAAGAATGGTCTTTCATCCACTGGCTGGCCTCTGACTCCCTTGTCAAGTCCGGTGCCGGTATCCTTTTGTGGTCTAATGACGGCAATAATGAGATGACCTTAGATGACGGCGAAATTACGGTTGCCCTCTCCATGAGCAATGAAGCCCTCAATGAGTTTATGGAATACTCCAAAACTATGACACTAGACGGCGCAGCCCAATGGACTTGCACCCCCGGTGCCAAAGTGGAAGTGCCTGCTCACGACGAGCTTTACGACCGTAAGAAAGACCCCTTCCAGCTTAACAACATTATTGACAAACATCCAGACGTTGCCCTTAAACTTCTGCAAAAGCTTAATACTGTTATGGCTGATAACGCGGCAAGTTAGTTGACCCAACAAAAGTTTTCTCTTAATTAAAAACCCCATTCCCGAAATGTTCGAGCCTGCGAGAGCATTTCGGGAATGGCAAAGTGCGCCCTTGCTTCTTTTTGCTGTTTTGCCCATTGGGCAAAGCAGTAAAAAGAAGCAAGGGCGCGGTATTTTCCAGCCAGCAGCCATGCAAGGCCACGCCGTCATAAGCAAAACATGCGCAAATAGCCGGTGCAGGGGCGCTTGCCCCTGCCGAGGGGAGTTTGAGGG
>CAZPTC010000201.1:0-4879 GCA_964589455.1 uncultured Desulfovibrionaceae bacterium
CAGGAGCTGCTCCATGCCAGACACGCCAAGACTATAGCAAGAGACGTGCCAAAAGCGATTATTCTTTCTCTCCTGATGTAATAACATAAAAAGAGTATAAGCCCCATTTTTTATGCTTGCATAAAACCTCCCGATATGGGTATTTTGGTAACACATTGCATCTTCCATGTGTAACAAAAGGGAACACTTTATGCCCAAGCAGGCGAAAACAGCCTGAAATTCTCCCCCTTATGCCCCTGTATATAGCAGAACAAAGCGCTGGTACGCTTCTTGCTTTACAGGTAATAAGGGAAGAGAGTGTTACCTTTTGACACACAACCTCCTTTTCCGCACAACATTTACACAGCTTTGGCTGTTTTCAGGGTACCCTGTATATGCCGCATTTTTCCCGCACATCACAAAACCGTTACATGCCAAGGTGGCTTTCTTTTTTTGCATGGCTACTGGTTGTGGGCGCATTTGCGCTTGTCTTCTTTATTCTTTTTTTTGACTACCAAAGTAAGCCCACAGAAGCAGAAACACGGGCAAAAATATTACGCGAAAAGGCAGCCGGCCTTATAGATGCTTTTGAGGGCGCGGCAGAAACAGGCCTTGGCCTGCGCTGGACAGATGATGTATTCCAAATGATATTGGGTGCCGTGGGGGACAGCAAAGACACCATTTACCTTGCGCTGTGTAATGGCAATGGGGTTGTCATAGGCGCAAGCGATTCCAATTTGCTTGGTATGCGCCTTTTCACCCCGGAAGATGGCCTTAACCCCACATACGAGCCGCAAAGCCGCCTTGTTGAGTACACCATACAAGACAGCAATGTCTCCATACCCATTTTCCAAGTATACCAGGCCTTGCGTATGGAAGCTTTTGGGCACCATAAGCGTGGCCGCATGGGTGGAGACCACATGCGCAATATGCCCATGCACCAGAATATGCGCTCTATGCCATACCCGCCAGCCTTAACCCCTCAGGCAGATGATGCCTTTGTCTTTTTTGTGGCATACAGCGCAGACAGCATAGAAAATGCCATAAATATGGACAGGCAAAGAGAGCGTACCTCCTGGTTTATTCTGGCCTTTATTTTATTTGCGGGTATCACGGGCTTTTTTCTTGTGCGCAAGTACGAAGAATCGCGCAGGGCAGTAGCAGAAGCCAATGCCTTTTCCCTTGCGCTTATAACGGCCATGCCTGTTGGCCTGCTTGCTCTTGATCAGGAAGGCCATATACACCACTTTAATCCAGAAGCCGCGCGCCTTACGGGTATTCCAGCCTCAGAAGCTTTAGGGCATAATGCCGAAACTCTTTTGCCCTCGCTTTTTGATGCCCTGCCCCCTAACTGGAAGGAAAGCCCAGCCAAGTTAGAAACCCGCATTTTACTGGCTGACAAACGCATACCACTAGAAATAACCACCGCCACTATGGAAATACCTGCCATAAAAGGGCAGGGTATTGCCCTTGGGCAAACCCTTATTCTGCGAGACCTTGGCGAAATTCGGCGTTTAGAGGCAGAAATACGACGCCAGGAACGCCTTGTGGCTCTTGGCAATATGGCATCAGGTGTAGCGCATGAAATACGCAACCCGCTTGGCACTATTAAAGGTTTAGCCCGCTTTTTCAGAGAAGCAAGCGCGCCAGAAAGTGAAGAAGCGCGCCTTGCCCTTCTTATGGATAAAGAAGTAGACAGGCTGGATCGCGTAGTGGGTGATTTGCTTACCCTTGCCCGCCCGGACGTATTAAATTTAGGCCAGGTGGAGCTTTGCCCGCTTGTGGGCCGCGTACAGTCCATGATGGAAGCCAAGGGCACCCCTTTGCAAATTGAATGCACCCTGCCTACAAGCTGCCCCCCTCTTTTGGGCGATGCAGACCGCCTTACCCAGGTTTTTTTCAATTTAGCCTTAAACGCGCGGGAAGCAGGCGCAGGCCTTTTGCGTATACGCGCAAATGTGCCATACCAACAGGCCGATATGCTGGAAATAGAGCTGGAAGATAATGGCTCTGGCATGTCAAAAGAAGCGCTGGATCATATTTTCAGCCCCTACTACACCACTAAAGCCACTGGTACAGGCCTTGGTCTTGCCATTGTCCATAAAATTGTAGAAGCGCACGACGGCCAGATAGAGGTGCAGAGCAGCCAGAGCGCGCCTTCTTTCACACGTTTTACACTCAGGCTGCCTCTTTGGCAGGAAAATGCCCAGGCCCGGCAGGAATAAACACGGCTCCATCTTTTAAATAAAAGCCCTATGGCTGCGAGAAAACTATGGAACACAACATGCTGCTTATTGTGGACGACGATGAAGGCCACCGCCTAATGCTGGATACCCTGCTCAAACGCTGGGGCTTTGCCACTGCGCTTGCGCAAAATGGGGCTGAAGCTGTGGAAAAAGCAAGAGAAGCCCCGTACGACGCTATCCTTATGGACATGCGTATGCCAGACATGGACGGTATGACCGCTCTTGGCGCCATAAAGGCCTATAATCCCGCTATTCCCATTATTATTATGACAGCCTATTCCGCTGTAGAAAATGCCATAGAAGCCATGAAGGCCGGGGCGTATGATTATCTGACCAAGCCTCTGGATTTTGACAAGCTTAAAATCACCCTTACCCGCGCCATAGAGCACTTTGCTCTGCTAGAGGAAAACACCCGTCTGAAAGCGCAAATGGGGCAAATACCCGGTGCCCGCACCCGCATACTGGGCAGCAGCCCAAAAATGCAGCGCCTTATGGAGCTTATACGCACAGTTGCCCCTTCAGACACCACTGTGCTTATTTACGGTAAATCCGGCACAGGTAAAGAGCTTGTGGCCCGCGCTCTGCACGAACTAAGCCCCCGTGCTTCTGGCCCTTGGGTAGCGGTTAACTGCGCCGCGCTATCTGAAAATTTGCTGGAGAGCGAACTTTTTGGGCATGAAAAAGGCGCGTTTACAGGTGCTGATAAACGCCGTGAAGGCCGTTTTATGCAGGCAAATGGCGGCACCCTGTTTCTGGATGAAATTGGGGAAATAAGCCAGCTTATGCAGGTAAAGCTGCTGCGTGTGCTCCAGCAAAGAGAAATACAGCGTGTGGGCGATAATGAAACTATACCCGTAGATGTGCGGCTTATTACCGCCACCAACCGCGACCTTATGGAAGAAGTGCAAAAAGGCAATTTCAGGGAAGATTTGTATTACCGCCTTAATGTGCTTACCCTGCATGTACCAGCCTTGCAGGAGCGTACAGAAGACATACCCCTTTTGGCCCAGCATTTTCTCACCGTGTTTGCCGCGCGGGAACATAAAGAGATAAAAGGCTTTACCCCACGTGCTATGGACGCCCTGCTTAAATACCCCTGGCCCGGCAATGTGCGCGAACTGGAAAATGCCATTGAGCGCGCCGTTGTCTTGCTTTCCGGCGCGTATGTTACAGAGCAGGAATTACCTTCTGCCATACACGCCACACAAGACCAAGAAGGGAATGGGGAAGCACCCGTTGCAGGCATGGGCATGGCGCATGAGGCAGGGGCAGAAAACAACACCCACTCGCCTTCCCACGGGTATTCTTTAGAAAATATGGAAAAGCAGCTTATAATGGAAGCGCTTAAAGCCACAGGCAATAATAAAAGCGAAGCCGCCAAACGCCTGGGTATTTCCCGCAAAACCCTGCATTTAAAACTCAAGGCGTATGGAGAATAAGCAAATGCTTCGCTTGCCTTCTGCCACACAACACGCTAAAAATGCACATGGCAAAAGAAAAAAACACAGACGATATATTACCAGACCAGCAAGAAGCGCGGCAAACCTATAACGCGGCTCTTGCGCCTGCTCTTTTGCGTATACGCGAAAATCTGCATACCCTTGCCCTTGGTGAAGGTATGCCGCAAGTGCTGCATATAGAAGGCGGCAATGCCAGTGCCCGTGTGGCTATGGCGCACTACTGGGCTGCCACCATAAACTGCGAAGCCGCGCAAAAGCCTTGCCTTGCCTGCCCCACCTGCTTACGCATAGGGGCTGGCCTGTATGCGGATACCCCATTTTTAGATGGCCGCCTTGGCAATATCAAAGTGGATGAAGTGCGGGAAATGCGCGCTTTGGTGAGCGAAGCCCCGCGCTACGGCGCAAAGCGCATCATTATGCTGCTGGAAGCCCAAAGCCTTGGTATTGAAGCGGCAAATGCCCTGCTTAAAGTGCTGGAAGAACCCAACCCAGGCACACTTTTTGTGTTCACCGTGCCGCAAAGGGAACGCCTTTTGCCCACCCTTATTTCCCGCGGCTGGGTTATCACATTGCCGTGGACACAAAGCACGCAGGCAAACGAAAATACTGGTAATACGGAATCTGACGAAGGGACAGAAGCACTTTTGGAGTGGGAAAATTTACTGGCCCGCTTTATTCTCACCAAACAAAGTTTTTTGGCAAAATCTGGCCTTAAAGGCAGTTTGGATGCCACTATGGCGCAGCGCCTTACCCTACGGGTAGAAAGCGCGCTTAGCGCCCTGCTTGCGGGCAATATGCCTAATGCCAGTCTGCCCACAGCCTTGCGCAAAACCCTTGGCACAAGCCCGGAAGCGGTTTTTTATGCTTCCCAGCTTTGTAAAGACACGCAGGAAGCCCTGCAAGCGCAGGTTAACCCCATACTCTGCATAGAATGGCTTGCCACAAAGCTTGCTGTAGCGGGATAAAAACCAGCCTTTCTTGTAATAGCACAAGCCTTCTGGGGTCGCTGTTACCCTCTCTATACGTCCACCCAATATTACTGGGGTGCATGGTCAGCTATAACTGCCCCTGCCAAAAGCACCTGCTTGTCATCATACACAGCCATAATTTGCCCAGGGGCAAAGGGCCCTGGCATATATTGGCCTGACAAATGGCTTCCCACATTATCCAAGCCAGTGCCACCAGCATTGTCCG
>CAZPTC010000202.1:0-4876 GCA_964589455.1 uncultured Desulfovibrionaceae bacterium
ATATTGAATATGAAAAAGTCCATCCTTCCCGTTCTTGCTTTATGCGCTTTTCTTGCTGTTAATGCTTTAGCCGTAACCCCCGCAGAAGCCCGTCCTGCTGGCTGCCCCGCAGTGGAATGCCCCGCTGGTGCTGGTTACGCAGCCCTTACCCCCGAACAGCAAACCAAAATGGATGCTTTAGTCAAAGAGCATGTGGCGGCTGTGCAACCTTTACGCAGCCAGCTTGATGCAAAAATGTTGGAACTGAAAATGCTTTCTCCCAACCCTAATGCCAAACCAGAAGCCATTAGCGCTCTTGCAAAAGAAGTGAGCGATCTGCGCGCTAAGCTTGACCAGGAAAACACCGCTTTCCGTGATAAGCTGGAAAAAGAAGGCCTGCCCGTTATGGGGCATGGCATGGGCATGGGTCACGGCAGCGGCATGGGCCGTGGTGCTGGGCACGGTATGATGGGTGATCATAATGGACGTGCAAATGGCGGCCACGGTGGTGGCCACATGTAAGCTTTGAAAAGCTTATTCCTTTCCCTGTGTATGCCGGGGAAGCTCGCAAGGGGAGCTTCCCCGGCTTTTTGACGCAAGTCAAAAAGCGCCAAAAGAGCGAATAGTCGCGGCTTTGCCGCGACGCAGCATGAGCGAATTTTGTGCTTTCCGCCCAACAAGCGAAGCGCGTTGGTGGGCGGCGCAAACCCCTGCAGGGGTTTGTTATTAACAAAGTGAGCTCGCAAGGGGAGCTTCCCCGGCTTTTTATATAAAAACCCCGAAGAGGGGATACGCTTTGGGCAAGTTGGCCTAAAAATAAAGCTCCTTTTGAGTTGCTATAGGCACATTGTTATTTACCAAGTGGCCGCAGATCAAAAGGAGCTTTGCTGACTGGATAAAAGATTTTTTATCGGGTTTTTTCGCAAAAGCAAGAAGGTGGCAGGGTATCAGATTGTGACGGGCCAAATGTATCTGTGGTATCTGCGGTGATAATTTGTACAGGGTTTGGCGAAAAGCCCATTTGTTTTAGCTGCTCCATAAGCTTTGCATGGTGCTCAAACGCCATACTGCTATTGATTTTTTGTGCCAGGGTAAGGTCTGCGTATGCTGTTTGCATGTCCATATTGCCTCCTTAGCAGGGGTATTCTCGTGTGTGAATAAAAGAGTGGTAGCCTTGCTTTTTTGCGTACTCAATGGCTAGGCTATTATAGTGCCGAATTTGTGAGGACAGTTTTTCATTGCCAGAAAAGTCTTCAATTTGTAAACGCAATTCTTTTTGTAATGTTTTTATGCCAATACTTCTTCCGTGAGAATGCCAGTGGGCATTATTGCCTAATTGCCTGGCAATTTCTCTGGCTCTTTCAGTTTTTTCATCTTGCGTAACAAGTTTACCAGAGGAAGTGTGTTTTTGCCAATCTTTAAATTTATATTGAACAAGCCATTTTTCTAATAATGTTATTGTTAAATTACGCGCTTGTTGGTAAAAATTTAAATCTGCCAGATTCAAGTTTAAGGCCATTTGCAATTCAACCGGTGAGACAGTACCCTCTGCAGATCGGGCAATGATGCTTTCAAACTGATCTAAGTACCCTTGGGCAGACACAAACTTATCCCCACTGAGAACTTGCGGATCAATAGGGCCTAATGAGGAAGAGTAATCCATAAAGATTTTGTCGCCAGACATGCACAATATTGTCCCTGCAGAATAGGCATAATCATAGACAATAAAATGCACTTCATCATAAAAATGGCGCATAATATCAACAAAAACTTCTACAGTTTCTGCACTGCCACCTGTTGTGGTAATATTAAACGCTAATGTATTGTGCTTTTTCTTGCGTGCAAGCCCTTCCATACTCCCAATAAAAAAATCTTTTATTCCAGGGGTAAGTGGGCCGTAATACAAAAAAACATCGGCACCAAGGCTGTTTTCAAGCAAAATGGCTGCTCGCGCTAACTGTTTATAAACAAGCTTATCCAGAGGCAATGGCATAGAGCACTCCCCTTTTTTCCGCTTTATCATACAATGTGTTAAGAAATACTTACGCAAGATAATGCAAAACACAATGATAAAAAGTAGATTGAGGGGGGGCGCGAAATTAAAAATAGACTCGTATAGCTAAGGCTTGCGCGTTGGTAGAGTGGATTGGGGTGGACTGCGCCCGTTGCTACTTTTTCACAGCCGTGCAGAATTGTCCTTGGCTTCTGTAACAGCCATTGCAGGAAATGCAGGCAGAGGGGGAGGTATCGCCCGCTTGCCAGCGCTTTGGCAAATCTGGTTCGCGGATAAAGGGGCGGGAGAGGGAGAAATAGGGTATGGCATCTGTATTAAGGATTTTTTCCATATTCTCTACTGTTCTGTGGCCGCCTACAAGAATAATAGGGGTAGAGACTTCTGCTTTTAACGCGCGGGCAAATTCTAAAAAATAGGCTTCATTTATGCCGGGTTTAACGCCTGTGCGGGAAGTGCCGTTTGCGCTTATTTCTATAGAATCTATGCCCGCTTGCTCTAAAAGTTTGCAAATAGCGATGGCTTCTGGCGGGGTGATGCCATTTTGCATATAGTCGTGGAAGTTTATTTTTACGCTGATATGGAAGTTTTGCGTTTGAGCCTGTATGGCCTGCAAAATTTCCAGTACAATGCGGGCGCGGTTTTGGGTGCTGCCGCCATACGCATCTGTTCTGTGGTTTTGCGCAGGGCTTATAAAGCGGCTTAAGAAAAAGCCGTGGGCCGCGTGTATTTGCACGCCATCAAAGCCTGCCATTTGGGCGCGTTTGGCGGTTTGGGCAAAAAGGGCAATGGTGCGCTTAATTTGCGCTTCTGTAAGTTCATCTACTGCCATTTCGCGGTAATAGCCTGTGGCGGGGTCAAGGCGCAGGTCATCAAAAATGGCAAGTTGCATAAGAAGGCGGCAGTTGTAGGGTTTTACGCGCTCCACAAGGTGCGCGTATGCGGGGATAAGCGCATCTGAAGAAAGGTGCATAAGGCCGGGCAGGTCTGCACTTTTTTCTTCTTCAATAATAATATTTGCGCCTGTGAAAATAGCGCCAACACCGCCTTTTGCCAAATCTTCATAAAGATTAAGAAGTTTTTCTGGCAGGGTGCCATCTGCATTTGCCATGCCTTCGCATGTGGCGGAGCGAAAAAGGCGGTTTTTAAGAGAAAGATTGCGTATGGCTGTGGAGTCAAAAAGGGTAGCCATACTACACCAACCTGGCTACATTGGCCATGCGTTCGCCAGGCAGCAGCAGGACGGGGGCAATATCAATAAGGGTATAAGCGCCAAAATTGCCTTGCTCTTTCAGACGGCAGGCTGCACGGGCAGCGGAAACCATAACCTGCGCAGTAAGGGCGGGGTTATTGATGCGCATATCAAATTCCAGACGCTGGTTAGATGTGGTGCCGGAAGCGCCAAGGCGTTCCAGTTTCACACCGTGGGAGGCATCTGCCACAAAGGGCATTTCTTCTGCTGTAACCTGCCACACTTCTAAGGGGTCATGGGAAAAATAATCGTCTGCGGCAATGGCGGCTCTTACCTGCTCAAAGCTGGCGTTTTTTTCCAGCACCACATACACAAGGCGTGAGTGGCGGCCTCCGCCAAGGGGCAGGGTAAGGGAGCAGGCATCTGCCACGCCTTTAATGGCGCGGGCAGCTACAGAGTGCCCCATAGAGCGGCCACGCCCGAAATTGGTAAAGCTGGTGCCTGTGGGTACCATAGCTTCAAATAGGGCGCGCAGAACGGAATCTGTGCCTGGGTCCCAGCCGGTTGCAAAAAGGGAAACTGCGCTGCCGCTTTTAGCTGCACTGTCTAAGGCTTCAAGCACATGGGGAATTTCCCCGTGGATATCAAAGCTGTCTACAGTGGCAATGCCCTTAGCCAAAAGGCTTGTGGCAAGGGCTGGTACATCGCGTGAAGGGGTGGCAAGAAGAATGGCATCTGGCTTGCCTTTTGCTTTAATAAGGTCTTCTACACTGCTGAATTCTGGCAAATTATAGGCATTGCCTTTACCCATAGAAGAAGGGCGGCGTATAATGCCAAGGCAGGTGGCATCTGGAGCGGTAGAAAAGGCATCTAAGGCGTATCGCCCAATATTCCCAAGGCCGTAAACGGCGGCTGTGAATGGCATGGTATCTCCTAAGCTAAATATGTAGAATGCAGACGTATGTATTTATATATGCAACATCATGCCTATTTCGTCGCACTTATAGAATTTGGGGCATTTGCTGCATTCTGCCCACACAACGGGGGGAATGGTGCTGCGCTCAATAGTTTCAAAGCCAAGGCGCTTAAAAAAGCCTTCGGAAAGGGTGAATGTAAAGAGGTGGTGTACACCAAGGGCTTTGGCGTCTTCTATGAGGGCTTCTACCATAGTACGGCCGTAGCCTTTACGCTGGAGATCCGGGTGAACAGCTACGGAGCGCACTTCTGCCAAGTCTTCCCAGAGTACGTGCAGGCCGCCGCAAGCAACAAGGCGTTCTGTGCCGTGCTGTTCTACAGACATGACTTTATAGTCCTTTATAGACTGGTACAGGTACAGGGGGCCGCGCGCCAGCATGATACGGGCGGAGGCGTACTCATTGATAAGCAGGGACATGCCGTCTACATCTGGTATAGTGGCAGGGCGCGGGGTAAGGGTTTGGGGTATTTTGGCAGTATCCAGCTTAAAGAGCAGGTCATTGGCCGGGGCATCTTCCACGGGCACGGCTGCCAGGGTGTGAAGGTGGGGGGTAAGTTCCTGTTCTGGCAGGAGGGGCTGGGGAATTTGTGGGGAAACAGGGGGGGTATCCATTTCCATTTTCGGGTAGCCTCATAGGGAAGTATGGGGTTAACGGGAATGCATGGGGGGAACATGTGTATCCCGCAAAAAATGTATCCACTATAATATAAAAGTTTTT
>CAZPTC010000203.1:0-4870 GCA_964589455.1 uncultured Desulfovibrionaceae bacterium
GAAGGTATTATGGTGGCCGCCATTGTGCGCCAAGGTGTTTTGCATATACCAGACGGCAAAGACAGTATTAAACGTGGGGACAGTGTGTACTTTGCCTACCTTGCAGAAGCCCAGCGCCCGCTTTTGCGTGCTCTGGGACGCACCCGCGGCTTTTTTCACTCTGCATGCATTATGGGTGGCGGCCATATTGGCATGCGTCTTGCCCATATTTTTGAAGAAAAAGGCATGGATATCAAACTTATTGAGAAAGATGCCGAGCGATGCGAAAAACTGGTAGACCTTTTGCCCCAAACCCTTATTTTGCATGGCGATGCGACAGAGCGTGGCCTTTTGCGGCAGGAAAACATTGGCAAAATGGATGTGGTGGTAGCCTTAACCGGGGATGAAGAAACCAATTTTTTGGCCTGCCTTTTGGCAAAGTCTCTTGGTGCGCGTGAAACTGTGGCCCGCGTGAATAAAAGCGCCTATATACAGCTTTCTAAACTTGTAGGAATTGACCATAGCGTAAGCCCGCGCCAGGCGGCTGTTACCAGCTTTTTAAAGTATATCCGCAAAGGGCATGTGCTGGCGGCAGCCCAGATACACGGGGAAGACGCAGAAATGTTAGAAACCTTTCTGCCTGCCACTTCCTCTTTTGTGGGTAAAGCCGTACGTGAGCTTGGTTTGCCACGCGGTGTGCTGCTTTTGGCCACCTTGCGTGGGGAAACCGCGTTTATCCCAAGGGGGGATACTGTGCTGGAACAAGCGGATCACCTCTTTTTCCTTGGTACCAAGCAAACCCTGAAAAGTTTGGAAACCCGTCTTGGTGAAGTAAAAAGCGTCTGAACAATGTAAAGCAATACAAACAGCCCCAAAGCTTTGCTTTGGGGCTGTTTGTATGCCAGGGCTGCCAGTACAGGCTGAATACGTTAGGGAATTGTTAGAAACTATAGGCAAAATTCAGGGCAGCACGTCCGCCATTTTTGTTCATGCCACTAAGGCCCCAAAGCTTTTCATTGATGTTAAGGCGCATGTAGGCCAGTTCTAAAATAACAGAAAGGTTTTTATATACATTGTAGGTGGAGTCAACATTTACTTCAATGGCGCTGTCTTTTGTGGTAAGGTATATGCCATTTCCCCCTTCATTATAGGCTGTGCGTATGCTTACAACATTTTCCCGCATGGCACGGCGCACAGCACCGGGGTTATTGGTGCCACGGTAATAGGCAACCCGTACAGTATGGCTTAGCGTATCTATAAAAGAAATATCGCTCATTTGCAGCATTATGCCCCAAGTGCCCACGGGGCTGTCGCCCATTATGCCTGCGCCATTGGACATGGAGGAATAATTGCCGTCCCATGCGTAGCTGGAAGCAGTCCATAAAGGAGAAATTGTGGGCAGGCGTTCAGAGCCATTGTGCAGGCTTTTATCATCCCCAGACGAGTACCAGCCAATAATGGCAGGTACTCCGTACGATGTTTTGTACGAAGCAAGGCCTGCCAGCAGCCAGCCTTTGCGGTCAAGGGTGCGGGCAATGCCCTGCACATTACCGTAGTTAAAGTCCATAGCAAGGGTAAGGTTTTCTATGCGCGTAAACTGGCCTGTTAAGCCTGCCCAAAACATAGTGGCATTCTTTTTGCCTTCGCCTGTATAGGGGTACCACCAGGCTGGGGTGTTGTACGCACTGCCCTGCATAGCGGAATTGCGGGCAGAAATGCCATAGGTTGCCCACGGGATAACAGAAATGCCGTTAAAGTTTATGGGCACACTAAGGCCAAACATGTCTGTAGTGGCCAGCCGCGTATATTGCTCCTCATAGGGGCGTATCCAAAAGCCTGTTACACCAATGGCATCTGTAAAGCGGTAATGGGCAGTTATGCCTGCCACATTGGTATCCATAATGGCAGAGCCTGCCACATAGCCGGGAAATTGCACAGGCTGCATACCCATGCGTATATGGGCGCTCTCCAAACCTGGGGGGATAAAGTCAAGGTAGGCATACTTTGCGTATACAGTGGGCATGGTATACGGTTCAAAGGGGGAGTTCGTATAATTTGTGCCCCATACATTATCCACGCGCAATTCCAGCAGGGCGTAAACGTATTCGCTTACAATAAAACGGGGGGAAAAACTGAAACGCTCGCCAATAGTGAATTTGGTGGTGCTGTGTGGCTGCCCGGTTGAGCGGTACTCAGAGTTAGCATAATACGGGGTAATTTCTAAAAACCCGCTGAATTTTATTTCTGTTTCTGCATTGGCGTGGTTTATATTGGTTAACCCCACGCATAGTGCAATGCCAAGTCCAAGAATTGTTGGAAAAAGACGATCCATTGCAACTTCTCCTTTTAACCGGCAGCAGTGACTATATATCAGGCTCCACCATGTATGGAGCTTTCTATACATGCACATGCATTATATAGGAGAAAAGGGAAGGAAAGGAATGATTTTTATCTGTTATATTTTTATAAAGGAAGGGTAAATTACTCGTATTTTGTGGAGGTAGAAAGCCTTGGATGTTCAAAAAACCAGGCATGCAAGGTATCCTGCAATGTTTTATAATGGGGTAAATACGAGGCCAGCAGTGCATAAAACCTTTGGCTGTGGTTATGCTCTGCAATATGGCAAAGTTCATGGTATACCACATAGTCTATGCAGGGCAGGGGGGCAGCCACAAGGTCTTGCGCAAGTGTAATGTGGCCATTTGCAGCGGCAGAGCCAAAACGGCGCTTTAAAGCCCGCACTGCCAGAGTTGGCGGAGTGGAGCCTGCAAAAAGCTGGGCAAAATGTGTATGCCCAATACGCACAAAACGCTTGGGCAGCACAGTATGGGCCAAAAACTTTTCATACCGCCGCAAGGCTTTTACGGTGTTGGCCTGTGGCAATGCGGAAAATTTTGCAGGTACAAGCAGGGCCCCTTTGGCAAGGCGCGGCGTAAGCAGGCCTTCTACAGGGCAAAGTGGAAATTCTTTGCCCAAAAAATAAAATGGGCTTTGTTCTGTGCGCACAGCAACAGGATGCGCCAGAAAAAATGCCCGTTTTTTATCTATCCAGGGCAGTTTTTGGCGTATAAGCGCAAAAATTTGGCTCTCCCGCAGTCTATATGGGCCTTTAATGATAACAGTGCCATCGCGCTGCACAGTAAGGCGCAGTGTTTTATGGGCATCGCCAATAAAAAGAAAAGGTAGGGCCTGCCCATTTTCTCGTGGCAGCACATACAACTGGGGTTTGTTCACGGTTTTTGCCATGCCCGCATGGAAGAGGAAAACAAAAAGTAGCAGGTGGCAAATATAAGCAGTATAAGCACCCCTATGGCCCAAAGCCAAGGGGTATATTGCCACGGCATGGCAGGTAAAAGGAAAAAAAGCGGTCCTGCCACTAAAAAGACAACAAAAAGACTTCTGTAGCGCTTAGAGCCTTTGGTGAGCGTGGCAAATAAAAAGAACATATTGATAAAGTATGCCCAAAGCCCTGCTCCTTCCAAACCGTCATCCGCTATAGGCAGACCAGCAAACAGGCGTAACTGCCGCACTGGGCCTGGGTCCATATTCTGCATAATAAAGTAAAAAAAGCCTACGGTGATAATGGTACACAAAACAAAGGGGGCAAGGGCACGTGGTTTTGCCACATTTTCTGCCACAGGGGCAGGGTCAAGGGGCAAGAACACATGGAATATCCCG
This sequence comes from uncultured Desulfovibrionaceae bacterium, assembly GCA_964589455.1. GTDB lineage: Bacteria > Desulfobacterota > Desulfovibrionia > Desulfovibrionales > Desulfovibrionaceae > CAZPTC01. The sequence continues at coordinate 3,658 of CAZPTC010000203.1, forward strand.
TAGGCAAACCACAGGCAAAATGGCCCCAAAACAACAAAAGCAACATCCAGCAAATAGCCCAGAAAAAGCGGCTGGAATTCCATTTTGCGAAAAGCGCCTATACACAGAAACAAAAGCACCACTAACAGAAAAAATGCGCCAAAAAACGCATGGCCCATAGCCCATGCCCTTTGTTTTACTGGCACACGCCAAGCGGCTACTGACCAGCACAGTACAGGGAAAAGCAGAAAAAAGACCATTTGCAGGCTGAAAGGCTGCCAGGGGTTACGCACGGCCGGTGCAAAGTTTCCATACCCAAGCAAAAGGCTGGCAGAAAGGCAGGCATACCAGAAAAGTGCAAAAAAAAGTATGGCCATACCTGTAAGCACAAGCGCAGAACCGGCTGCATCCAGCGCTTTATCAAAAAAGCCGCGGCTATTGCTATCTGCCATACATTTCTCCCAAAAAAAGCGCTTTTTGTTCAAATGGTTTTGCGCATCAGTTTGCTATTTCTGCCCGCAGTTGCCCACAGGCGGCGTTAATATCCTGTCCTTTGCTTTTGCGCACAATGGCGGTAATTTTTTTCTCCCACAAGATTTTTTCAAAAGCAAGCACTGCCTCTGGAGAAGATGGCGCATACGGGCTGTCTGGTGTGGGGTTGTACACAATAAGGTTTACTTTGGCTTTTAAGCGCATACAAATGCGCGCCAATTCCTGCGCATGGACTGGCTGGTCATTTAAGCCGCCAATAAGCAAATATTCTAATGTCAAATGCTCCCGCGTTTTCAGCGGGTACGCCGCTAAGGCCGCCAAAAGCTTGTCTAAAGGCCATGCCGCGGCTTTAGGCATAAGTTTGCTGCGCAATTCCTGCGTGGGCGCGTGGAGGGAAAGCGCAAGGTAAGCAAGGCCGCTTTCTCCCAGTTCTTCCAATCCACGGGGAAGGCCGCATGTAGAAATAGTGATGCGTCTGGCAGAAAAGGCCAGCCCATTGCTGTGGTGCAGGGCTTTAAGGCTGCGCATAATCTCATCTAAATTAAGCAGGGGTTCCCCCATGCCCATAAACACAAGGTTACGGATAAGCGGGTGATCTGGCCTTGTATCGCCAAGATAGGCGCGTGCTACCTGTATTTGCCCCAAAATTTCGCCCATGGTCATATTGCGTGTAAAACCTAAGGAGCCTGTGCTGCAAAAGGTGCAGCCCATAGCGCAGCCAACCTGGCAGGAAAGGCACTGG
>CAZPTC010000204.1:0-4856 GCA_964589455.1 uncultured Desulfovibrionaceae bacterium
GATGCAGAAGCCATTTCTGCTTTGTATGACATGAAATAAAAAATATAACCTTTAACTCGAAAAAAGAGGAATATCTTATGGGCACCGAAGTAAAAAGCATTGTAACAACTACCTACTCCCCCAAGTACAGTGACAGTTTAAAGCCTTCTGTCTCTGACCGTATTGGTCTTTTCTCCCCTCAAAAAACACCGTTCCTTGCTATGCTGGATAATGCCACAGCCAAACAGCGCAAAGAAGAATGGGTGGAAGATAACCTTAGTCCGGCAGGAGAAAATGCGCATGTAGAAGGCTTTGATGTGGTAACCTCTGAAGGCACAGCCCCAGATCGTTTTGACAACTACACGCAGATTTTCCAGAAGGATTTTTCTGTTTATGCAACCGCTGAAGTTGTGGACAAATACGGCCGTAAAGGGGAGCTTGCCCGCCTTCGTAAACTCAAAACCAAGGAACTGGCTACTGACCTTGAATTTGCCTTCTTGAACGGCACCCGTCAGGCAGGCACAGGCAGTACCCCCCGCAAAATGGACGGCGCTTTTGCTTTTGTAGACAAAGCCACAGACGCCTATTTTGATTTTGAAGGCAACTTTGCAGATGCAAACATAATTACAGAAGATATTCTTCTGGATGTTATGCAGGGTATCTGGGATGCCGGGTGCGAGCCAGATACTGTACTTGCTCCCATGAACCAGAAGCGCAAAATTTCTGCCTTTACAGATAAAGGCCGCCTAACCATTAACCAAAATGCCACAGAAAAGAAAATTACACTTTCTGTGCGCATTATTGAAACGGATATGGGCACTGTGGCTATTGTGGCAGAACGCTTTATCAAGCCGGAAGAAAATGCAGACAAGCAGTATGATAAGCTGCTTGTTTTCCAGAAAGATGTGTTTGAGCGTCTTACATTGCGCCCTGTCAAAGAAGAAAGCCTTGCTAAAACAGGGGACAGCGACAAGCGTATGCTTGTAACAGAGCAAACGCTTAAATGCGCCACAAAGAAGGGTGTTGGTTCTATAGAAAAGCTTAGTCGCGTAAAGGCGGCATAAGCATTTATACTGCCCCATACTACATGGGGCAGTATAAAAAGGGGTTTGTATGGGCAAAATTTGCAGCAAAGACGCGGTTATTTTTCGTGATGTGCATACATACGCAAAAGAAGTGGAAGCAAACAGCCGCAATGGCATGAGTAAAAAAGGTACACACAGAGTTATTGGGGAAATACCGCTTGCAGAATATTTGCGACTTGCAAAAGAAAAAAAAGAGCGTGGGGAAGAACTGCGGGGAAAAGATTTACGCGCGTATTTGCAGGAACACCCAGAATTTATGACAGTACGGGCATTGGACACAGGTAATAAAGGCCAGGTACGGGTACTATGAGTATTGCAAACACAGTTGTACGGAATATCCGTGAGAGTATTGGCGACTTGCAAAACACGCGCTGGTCTGATGCGTTTATTTGCGCAGAGTTGGATAAATCGGCAGAACGCTTGCTTGGGCTTTTTAAAAAGCATGGCATTGATTACGGACAAGGCCGTCAAAATATAACCTTGGGGCCTGGCGAAGATGCTTTTGTGCTTCCAGCAGATTTTAGGGGCGCAGTGGGCCTGTACTATGGGGGCAGACTTGTAGAACTACTCACTGCAGAAGAGTGGGAAGTGACCAATGCGTATATGCCTTTTGCAGTGTGGGCTGTTGACGGGAAAAATGGGCTTGTGAAAGCAAGCTCTCCCCAGGCCGCAAGCCTTATGTTGCGCTATTGGAAATTGCCTGCGCCTATTGAAGACCTGGCTTCCTTTATGCCTTGGGAAGGGACGTTTGATGCCATTATGGCGGACTATGTCCGCCTTAGACTTGCAAACTACGATGAAATGACAGTTGCACAGGATACCCAGCTTTTGGCAGATATGGAAAACAGCTTGCTTACCCTTGCCCTGGCGCGCAATCCTTCTTTAAAAAAATCCAAGGGTTGGTTATAGTATGCCGCAAAGAAGCCGCAAACATAGCCAGATTAAAGCTGTACAGGTTTTCCCCGGGGAAGGGCTTGACCTTTCTGCTTCTCCTGCTTCCATTGGCGCAAATGCGCTTACAAGAGCCTATAATTTTTGGTATCACCCTGCTATACAGGGCATTTCAACGCGCTTTGGCTTGCAGCCCTTTGGCGCGGGTGTAGCTGCCCTTAAAACAGGCATAGACATGCTCCATTACCATGTATTGCCAAATGGTGAGGCGTATGTGCTGGCGGTTTCCGGCTCTGCCCTTTGGAAATTAGAGGGGAAAACATGGGTAAAAGTGCTGGACTTACAATGTGCCTTGCCCTCCCTGCTTTCTTTCAACTGGATTTTGCTTGTGGCAGACGGAAGGGAAGAAGGGCTGCTTGAGGTAAATTTACAGACAGGTGAAGCCCCTAAAGCCATTTCTGGCAGTCCCAAAAAGCCCACTGTGCTGGGCTCTGTTGCAGACAGGGTGGTATGTAATTCCCTTTCCTCACCTGATGCGGTGTTTTTCTCAGGGCCAGAGCAATACGATGAATGGAGCACCGTGCAAGGTGGTGCAGCGCTTATTGTGCAGGCAGGCTTTGGGGATGGTATGGAAATAAATGGCTTTGCCGCCCTGTATAACACCCTGCTTGTTTCTAAGGTGCAGAAAAATGCACTTGGGGATATTATTGCCAAGCGTCTGCACATGGTAAGTACATCGGGCACACCGGCAAACTGGTACGCAGCGCAAGTTTCTGCCACAAGTGCAGGGGCTTTTCAAAACGCAATTATCCCTGTGGCTGACAAAGCATTTTTTTTGGATACAGACGGCCCGCAAAGTGTGGTTCCGTCTCCGGGGGGTGCGTATGGCGACATTGCCATAGATGCCAAAATGACCCCCAAAATACAGGCAATGGCAGCGCCAGCTGCAAGTGGGGCAAGCAGTGCTTTGGTGGTTTTTGTAAAAAACCTTGCCCAAGTGTGGTTCATGGTACGGCGTGGCAGCAGTGCAAAAATTTTTCTTGCACACCCTATGCGTGGCAATGCCTGGACAGAGCTGGATTTTCCTGTTGCCTTGTATGCCCTTTGCGAAACAGGGGAGCAAATACTGCTTGGTGGGGCAGATGGCGTTTTATATGAACTTGCGGGCGTGGAAGGTATGGATATGGTGGGGGGCAAGGGCATACCTGTTTCTACAACCCTTCGCACACGGCGCTATGAAAATATGGGCGGGGATTTACTGCTCAGGCAGATAAAAGCCAATATTTTCCGTGTGGCCCCCGCTCTTGTAAATATAGAAGCAGTGAGTGGCGCAAATGATGAGCGCTATTTAATACGGCAAGTGGAAACAGCCGCTATTGGTACTGCTGACCAAAAGATTTTTGATGCAGAAACAAAAATTGCCTTTTCCACATGGAGCATTTTTGGGGGTAACACCATACCCAAACAGTATTTTGACTACAAGGCCAATGTGCGCAAAGCAGAAATGAGCTTGCAGATACGCACAACAGGCGGGGTTATTGCTGTGGAAAACATTGTGGCAGAATTTGCTGTGCTGAGGTGAGGTATGGGATTAAAGCCAGGGTTGAAAAAAATTTTAGAGTGGTTAGATGCGCTTAAGGCTGGGAAACAAGTGGACATGGAAAACGTAGTCCTTAGTCCGATTCAAGAAGATTTTTATTCTGACTTAGTAAAACAAAGTTCGGATTTTTTTGTCCCCGAATATGTTGTTACGCCCGATGACGTGAAGCACTATTATTTTTCAAGGTACTTAGGCGATGGCTTAGACAGTGAGGTGATCACTGAACTATTACAAACGGTTACTGAAGGAAAAAATGCGTTTTATAAACGGGGAAATTTGCCCTATGAACATAACCTTGCTGTGTTATCGAATCCAAAGTCAGTTACGGCCGCATTGCAACCAATAGATGGAATGGCTTCTTTATATCAAATAAATCCAGTAGAAACAAAAAAACTCCTCAGGAAACTGAGGAGACAAGAAGCAGAGGAACTGGGGGTGCGTCACGTCCCGTCTAACCTTACTATTGAAGATAACCCCAATAGTTTGTTTTCGCTGCGAGCACGACACTCAGCTGACAGTTCCTCTCTGGAGAAAAAGATAGCGGAAATAGATGCAAGCGTCAAGAAAAATCAAAAAAACATTTTGCCTCCCCTCGCCCTCGGTACAGGTGCAATAGGCGCGGGTCTTCTTGGCGCACCTTCAGGTGCAGAAGCAAATAATGAGGTGAATATGGGAAGTATTGGCTTGGAAAAAATTCTCAAAGCTCTTTTGGAAACACCTGCAAACAAGAGTTTTCCTATTGGAACAATCGAGAAAGGGACGCTAAAGGAATTGAATGCACTTAACCCGGCATTTATTGCGCCGGATGTGCGTACAACAACACATGCAAGGGACAGCCGCTTTGTGAAAGATAATTGGCAAACGGAAGAAACGGCAAGGTCGCTTGTTGAATTTCTGGATAGTGGGGAATTGCTACGGGGTATACCCAATAAGTCAGGCGGTATCAGAACCGCGAGTGAGGCTCTGTGGCTTCCGGGTGATCCTGTGTCACTCTTTGCGCCAGTCGTTCCTTTGCGTAATGGGGGAGTGGAAGTTCGTACTATACATGAAGATAGTTTTAAAGAACTTTTGGAAATGCTGAAAAAACAGGATGATCGTTGGGGTGGCGGGGATTTTCCCATCTCTAGTTTACATCGTAATGCTTCGTACGGAGGGACTAGCTTGCAGCGGCCCCGACTTTCTGCTGTCAACAACCAGCCTGTTGTGGGAACAAATCTAGCGGAAATATTCGAGAAGGTCAAGAATAGCAAAAAGTCTGTTTTGCCTCCTCTCGCCCTCGGTACAGGTACCTGAGGGGCAGG
>CAZPTC010000205.1:0-4847 GCA_964589455.1 uncultured Desulfovibrionaceae bacterium
AAATGAAGCGTGCGCCTGCAAATGTCAACGCTTGGGGCTTTTGCCTTCAAGCACACGGGGCTTTCGCCCCTTAGTTCTGAGAAAAATAAAGCGCTTTTCCCAGAAGCGCTTTCCTTTCTATATGGGAACGCATGGGCAGTCAAGTTTTTTTTTCCACTTAGAGGAAAATTTTTTCAAATGTCCACACATTTTTTGCGAATAATTACCAGCAAGCGCTACGCCTGCACCACAGGAACAGGCTTTTCACCAATCCATCTGCTTATGCCAAATGTTATAGATTCCAAAAACACATAGGGGTCAAGGGCCATATCCACAAGCTTAAAATGCACCCCGCGCATGTATCCAATAAGGGTGCATACCATAAGAGTGGCTGCTGCCTTTACATGGATAATGCCTGTGACAGTGCCATCTTCCTGCCCACGCAGAAGGCTGTGTTCCAAGTAATCCCCAAATGCGCTGTACAAAGAGCTGACAAGCGTATGCACTTCCCCGCCCTTGCCCACAAAATAGTTGGGCGCATCGCGGAACAAAAGGGCAAATGCAATGCGGTTTTGCTGCATGGAAAGACAAAATGAGTGGGCAAAGTGCTGCACAGCCCCAAGGCCATCCAGTTTTTCCCCTTCGCGGGTGACATTTGCTAAGTCTTGCTGCAGCATAGAACTTACTTCGTGCAGAAGGGTAAGAAAAATTTCATCCTTGGTCTTAAAATGCCGGAAAATTGTACCTTCTGCCACCCCGGCTTCCTGGGCAATAAGCATTGTGGGGGTGTTTTCAAAGCCGCGCTCAGCAAACAGGCGCGCTGCGGCCTCCAGTATAACTTGTTTCTTCATGGTCAGTCCTTATTTCCGTACATTTTCATGGAAAAGATTTTTATAGAGTTCCTTATGAGGCAGATATGCTTCATCCAATTCCAGCATCATGGTTGCATACGCCGTGGAAAGAAAATGGCGGCGCTTTTGCAGCTCTGCCAGGCGAATACCATGTGCTTCTTCCTTTAATAATGCGGTAAGCAGACCTGTGAGATGTGCGGCCCGTGCAGGTGCGCTGTGTTTTTGCTGTACAAGTGCCTTACCGCGCAGGGCAAGCCTGGCAAGAGTATCTGGCTGCTCAAGGGCAAGCATGGCAGCCTGCCCTGCCGCCTCGGCATCCCCAGCCGGGTATAAAGGTAGCACACTGTCTGCCATAAAAATTTCTGAAAAGCCATGTAAGGGACTGTCGTGCAAAAGCGCAGCCCCTGAATCCATTGCCTCAAAACAGCGAAAATTTACTTCCCCAACAATAGATTGGTTAAGCACTATACGAGCTCTATGGAAAATTTCTTCATAGGGGCCCTGCACCATAAGTAGAGGGCAATATTTTTTCACCGCTTTAAGAAAAGGTAAGCGCGCTGGATTGTTTTTGGGGTCTAAAGTTCCCACAAACGCAATAGGTATATCCCGCTTGGCAAGCCATGCTTCTACATCTTCTTCGGCATTATGCGTGCCGGAAAAACCTGGGGCAAATAAAGGAAACCACTCTGCCCTGTGCCCTGCTTCTTTAAAAAGCGGCACAAAACCTTGCTGGGCAACCAGTGTGTAATCAAAAGCATTGGCAAATGGTACATGCCAGGGATTACAATGGGTATCTATAGCAAAAAATACGGTGGGAAAAGGTGCGGCCTCTACCCCCACAAGCCAGGGAATATTTCCATCATCAGAGTACAATAGGGCTTGCGGAGTAAAGCCACGCGCGTCCAGTTCTTCCATAAGGCGAGAAAAAAGCACAGGGCAGTCCAGGGAAAGGTCATTACCACCTAATCCTTGCCCTACAGAAAAAACCTTGTGCCCAGCCTCTCTTAAGGCTCGGACAAGGTATGTACTTCCTGCCACCAAGATATCCATAACCCCAGGATATAACTTTTTGCAATTATTGCAAGAAAAAAGTCAGAAAGGGAATTATCATATCGAATTAGGGTTACCTGTATACGGATTTACTCAATCTAACGGCAAAATAATGCCAAGTGGAGTTTGCTGGAAATATCCATAGAGGCCTAGGTAATGGGCTGTGTATGCTACTTGCTGCCCTTTTCTTGAAAACAAACCCTTGTGCCCTTTAGGAATATAGCACAATATAGTAGAATGCTACGCTAGTTTTCCTTACAGACTGGGACTTCTTTTGACTCTGCTGGTGACTCTTTTGGCATTTCTTCGGGTGATTCTTCGGGTGACTCTTTTGGCTTGTTTTTTTTCGAAAAAGAGTAATAAATCTTCATACAAATAATTACCAGCAGCGCAAAAAAAGAAATGAAAAAAAACAAAGAATGGAACGGTGCATTCTCCCAAAAAGTATCCACAATGCCGTTAAGACTGAACAGACCGACAATAGCGCTATCCATTACCAACCCACGGCAAGATTTTTTTTCTTCATACGTTAAAGATTGCCCTTGCTTGCGTTTATAATAAAACGAGTATACGACCATTGCCACTGCACTGAGAAAAATCCCTGCAATAATATAGCCATACACTGTTTTTGGAATAAAGTACTTCCCTGGTAGATACACAAGTATAGCTAAACAATAATATGTATACACAGCATTAAACATACTCTCACTCACTCCTCTTTGCATAGCCAGCCTTACATAATCAGTATGGTTGCAACAAAAAAAGATATACTCTGCTTTCTGTTCATGCTGATATACATAAACCTGTCAAAAAAGCTTGTATATTGTGATAAGACGCAGTGATAACAACAGACCAAGTTGCTGTAAAAACCATGCACATCCACTTTTTGTGCCAGCAAAGTTAAGACTCAGCGCCTTTTTTACGCGCTAACGCAACAAAAAAATTACTCAGAAGCAAATACCCGGCGTATATTACTGCAATTAATGCGCAGAGCATACATAAGCCCCATAGCAAAGACCAAGCCGGATGGGATGAAACTAATCGTATTATCTTTGCTGCAGATACCGTGCCCAACGTACAGCATAAGGCCATCTGGATGCGCCCATTTCGCTTATCCAGATGGCTAAGGGCAGAAATATGTAAACGAAGATAATTCAGCCAATAGCAGAAAAGAAGAATGGCGCAAAATACAAAAAAAATTTGAAAATACAGCAAAGTAGAAGAAGATAATTCAGATTTAGAAGATAGAACAGCTTGCATAGCAAGCAGTGCAGTTAAAGAACATATAAAAAAGGTTCTTAGCATAGCTACCCCCATTTTGACTGACCATGTGGAATAGTGGAGCAACAAATAACCCTGGTACTATACAGTGCGTATATAATATAAAAGATACACAAACCTGTCAAGAAAACTAGCGTGTTAGCCTGAAAAGCCAGGCTTGCTTCCCGGCACTGTTCTTTATATCGCACAAGCCAGCATGTTTCTGGCGCTCTGTAAGGTTCCCTCACACTTTTTCACTTGATACCTAAGGCAATTCCTATTAAACATATCCCATACGCCCAAGTACTGTGCCCGGTACCTTTCCACCTTGTGGCATAAACCCAGGAGAAACCATGCAGAACCAGGAAGAGATGCTTATCCTTTCCGAACTCAAAGGCCTTGCGCTTGGCCTTGTGGCAGATGGCAAAGTTGACCAGAAAGAGGCAGAGTTTCTCCAGGACTGGCTTTTTAAAAACTCCGCCCGCGTTAAAGAAAGTTATGTACTTTCTACCCTTTACAGGCGTGTTTCTGAAATGTTGGAAGATGAAATGCTAAGCCTGAGGGAAAGCCAGGAGCTTTTTGCAACCCTGCGCCGCCTTTCTTTTGTGGCAGAAAGCGACCCCGGCAACCTTACACTGCCAACTGCACTGCCAAATACGCTGGAAGAAGCTTTAGAAGGCACTGGCCCCCTTACGCTTTTGCCCCAACTTGGCGATATTTTTGATACTGACGCTGAGCTGGATTTCTCCAAGGCATTTACTTTTACAGGTATTTTTGCTTATGGCAGCCGCGAAGCTATAGAAGACGCCACCACCAAAAAAGGTGCAGAAATTATCAGCGGCGTTGGAAAGGATGATTGCTACCTTGTTGTGGGGTCACTTGTCAGCCCTGGCTGGCTGCAAGGCCATTACGGCACAAAAATTATGAAGGCGCGCGAGCATAAAGCCAATGGCGGCAGCGTAAAAATACTGCCAGAAGATGTTTGGGCAAAAAACGTAAGCAAATAGCCAAAAAAACAGGCAGGAAGAGGGATGCAGCTCAACTTGCCCATTTTTTTGCCTCCCCAGTTAATGCTTGTGTAAACACATACATAACAATGCGTGTGCGCTTACTTTTTCAAGCAAAACCTGAATTTATAAAAAAGAAACATCTATAGATATAACAGGTTTTCCTGCACTGTCGCCAAATAACCTGCCCCATGACTTAGCGCCATTTGCGCCAACAATCTCCAGCATTACAGTAAGACGGCCAGGGGCTCCCGTTCTGGCAGTTCAAGATATGCGCTGATAATGCGCTCCCAGGGCCCTCCACCCTCCTCAATTACGTCCTCAAACCAACCGTAGTTCCGGCCTTTTTCTTCAGACCATTGCAACTGCGTGGGCTTTACTGGCACAACTTTTTCCAGCGCAACCACAAGTGCCGTTAAGTGGGTCTTGTCTCGGGGTGCATAGAGAGAAAAACTTCGTATGTTGCTATGTTCTGCATACAAGTATTCTGGCATGCGGCTTAGCTCACGTTCTGGGGAAAGCACAGCTACCCAGCTAGTGCTGCCAATTTTGCACCGCACATGCAGGCTATAGGGCTTCTGAGTTATGGCATCACCAGCCAGCGCTATCACTTCCCCCACCGTAATACCGGCAAGCAAGTCTGCAAATTCCACATCTCCAGAGGCATCCGCCGATATTGCGGGTTCCACCCGCCCTTCAT
>CAZPTC010000206.1:0-4845 GCA_964589455.1 uncultured Desulfovibrionaceae bacterium
GCAGAGTCCTGACGTTTCATACGCGCCTCTTTGCGTACTATACCCTAAGTGCCCCTGCTTCTCAAGCACAGAAAAACACCCTGCCTCCGATAAATTGGAACATATTTTTTCTGCTTGACAAGAAGTACACATGAGATTATTTAAAAGTTAGCTATGACTAACCGCAAAGAGTTAGCTATAGCTAACTATAAAAACCATAGCAATAAGGAGAACCCCCATGCGCACACTCAATACCCTTTCCCCCGGTGAACATGGCATTATAGCCCGCGTACACGGGCATGGCCCAAAGCGCGCCATAAGGCGCAGACTGCTTGATATGGGCTTTACACGCGGCACCCCTGTTACGGTGCATAAGCCTGCCCCACTTGGTGACCCGCTGGAACTGGAGCTAAGGGGTTACAGCCTTACTTTGCGCAAGCAAGAAGCCGCACTTGTTGAACTGGCATAATGTTGCAGACATGCGTTAGCTATGACTAACCATAAAAACTGGGAGGTACTATGGACATCTGCATCGCTCTTACTGGCAACCCAAATTCTGGCAAAACCACGCTTTTTAATGCGCTTACAGGCAGTCACCAGACTGTTGGCAACTGGCCCGGTGTAACTGTGGAGAAAAAGGAAGGGCGTTTAAAAAGCCATCATGGTGTGCGTGTGCTGGATTTGCCGGGCATTTACGCGCTTTCACCCTACAGCCTAGAAGAAACTATCACGCGCGACCAACTGCTTGCGCAAAAACCAGATGCGCTTATCCATGTACTGGACAGCACCTGCGCAGAACGCAGCCTGTATCTTGTCAGCCAGTTGCTGGAGCTTGGTATACCTATGGTACTGGCGCTTAATATGACAGATAAACTTTCTGCAAAGGTAGACACTGCCGCCCTTTCTATGGCCTTGGGCTGCGAAGTTGTGGCTATTTCTGCGCTTAAAGGCCGGGGCATGGCAGAACTTATAAGTAAGGCCTTAGGCCAGGCGCGTAAAGGCGTAAGCCCCGGTTTGCGCTTTTTCCCGGACTACTTGGAAAAAACAGTTACAGAAGCAGAAAATATTCTATCCGCAGACCCTGCACACCAAACACATACAAATGCCCAAGACCAAACAGGCACAACTGCGGGATTAAAACGCTTTTACGCCATACAGGCTTTGGAACACAGCCCTTTTTTTGAAGAGCGTATCCACCTCAGCCCGGAAGGCACTGCCAAACTGGACGCTTTGCGTCTTGCCTGCGAAAAAGAGCTTGGCACAACTTCTGGTACAGACATGGAGAATATTTTTGCAGAAAACCGGTATGCGCTTGCGCAAAATCTGGCAGAGCGCTGTTTTCCAAAACAAGCACATGCCCATACCTCTGCAAAGGTAGATGCCATTCTGACCCACCCGCTTTTAGGCCTGCCCATTTTTGCGCTGGTTATGTTTCTGGTATATCTTATTTCCGTAAGTACCCTTGGGGCCGTACTGACAGACTTTACCAATGACGTACTTTTTGGAAGCTGGATTTTACCCGCTGCCCAAAGCGCCTTAGAGAGCTGGCAAATTGCCCCCTGGCTGCAAGGCTTATTAGTCGACGGCGGCCTAACAGGTATGGCGGCTGTGCTTGGTTTTGTGCCGCAAATGCTATTGCTTTTTTTACTGCTTTGCCTTTTGGAAGACTGCGGCTATATGGCGCGTGTGGCCTTTATGATGGACGCGCTTTTCCGCAAGCTTGGCCTTTCCGGCAAAAGCTTTATCCCCATGCTTATTGGTTCCGGCTGCTCAGTACCCGGTATTATGGCCACACGCACCATTGAAAATGAAGACGAGCGCCGCCTTACTATACTCACCACTTCCTTTATCCCTTGCGGGGCCAAAATGCCGCTTATTGCCCTTATTGCCGGGGCATTACTTGGCGGGGCCTGGTGGGCAGCGCCTTTAGCGTATGCTATTGGCATGGCATCGGTTGTGCTTTCTGCCCTTATTTTGAAAAAAACCCGCTTTTTCTCCCAAGATTCTTCCCCCTTTATGATGGAATTACCCCAGTACCACGGCCCAGACCCACGCGCCATTATGCGCCGGGCTGGTAACCGCGCGTGGAGCTTTATACGCCGGGCTGGCACCGTTATTTTGGTTTGTTCTATGCTTTTATGGTTTTTGCAAAGCTTTGGCTACAGCCAGGGACAAATAACTATGGTGGAAGATAACAGCCAAAGCCTGCTTGCCAGTGCCGGCAATGTGCTTGCCCCCGTATTTGCGCCCCTTGGCTTTGGCACATGGCAGGCAACTGTTGGCACAGTAAGCGGCCTTATTGCTAAAGAAAATGTGGTAAGCACCCTGGGTGTTCTGTACGGCATGGGAGAAATTTCGGAAGATGGCATGGAATTTTGGCCCCTTATGGCGCAAGATTTTACGGCACTTGCCGCTTTTTCCTTCTTACTGTTCAACCTGCTTTGCGCCCCCTGCTTTGCCGCCATTGGCGCTATACGCACAGAAACAGGCAGCCGCCTTTGGACAGGCTTTGCCCTTGCATACCTTTGCGTATTTGCCTACACAATATCCTTTTTGGTGTACCAATTTGGACTTGTTTTTACGGGCAGCGCATGGACTCTCTCTACAAACATAGCGCTGGGCATTGTATGCTTTATGCTTTTCCTTATTTTCCGCAGACTAAGACATACGCTTGCCCTGCAAGCACAAGGAGTATGAATATGGTAGAATATATGTTTCCCAACTTTGCCTCTTTTTTTCTTGGCATAGTAGTAGGCGGTGTTTTCTTGTACATTGTACGCAATATGGTGCGTAAGGCAAAAACACCAGGCAGTTCTTGCTGTGGTTGCGCAGGCTGCAATGGTTGCGAAAATGCTAACAGCACAAAATGCGAAACACATGGTTTGAAACCTATGCCGTAATGTGTAAAAGCCTTGGCGCATTTTTATTCCTCAACATGCAGTTCTAAGGCGTAGCAGGCACACGCAAAAATCCCCCAAAACGGTGTTATCCACTTTGGGGGATTTTACTTTTACTGCACTAAATGTTTGGCTTTACGCCATATCATCAAGGGAAGGAGCGGGTGGCTTTGGGTTAAAACGCGCATCTGCCACACCTTTATATTGCTCCAGAACATTCATGTAATATTGGCGCTTTTGAGCATCTAAGGGGGTATTTTTTATTGTGTCGGTAAGCGTATTAAAAAGGTCGTCCATTTCACCCTTATTAAGATCAGCGGTTTTGCCCTTCAAATTATACTGCTCTTCTGTAAGGGTATAATTATCGCCCAAGATGATATTAGAGTTTTTATGCGCAAGGATAAGGTCATTCCCTTCCCCGCCGTCAATAATATTCACACGACTTGTTTCAAAACGTATTCTGTCATCGCCAGAACCGCCCATTATTATGTTATTATAGGCTGCTTCGCCTTCCAGTGTGTCGTTCCCATCCCCAAGATCCACTATGGAGTTTTGCAGGGATTTTACATACACGGTATCATCCCCTTCACCGGCCATAATAACAGAACCGTCCACCGCGCCAAGCGAGAGAGTATCATTGCCTTTGCCTGCGTCTATAACACTGTTTACGGCTTCTTGCACACGGATTTTATCGTCTCCATCTCCGCCTTTTATAGTGCTTTCATGCAGGGTATCCACATAAATGGTGTCATTCCCCGCGCCGCCGTCTATCAGGCTTTCTGAAGCTTTGCCGGTTATGGTTATAGTATCATCCCCATCTCCGCCAAATATAGAGCTTTTTGTCATATTGCGCACAGTGACAACGTCATTGCCTGCCCCAGCGTCAATGCGGGAGTCAAGCATTTCGCCCACTTTAATGGTGTCGTCCCCGTCGCCGCCTTCCACAGAGGAGCCAACAAGAGCATCTGCCTCCAGGCTGTCATTGCCTGCATCCAGCATAATTCTGGTGTTAATGGCAGACTTTAAGCGGACAACATCATCCCCCTCTCCACCTGTAATACGGGCATTTTCCAGCTTGGTTTCCGCTTCAATGGTATCATTGCCAGCCCCGCCATCCAGTGTGGCCGCAATGCCTTTATCAAAGCCCACAAGAGCACCCTGTTCGCGGGAAATACCGTGGAAGTCGCCCACACTTTCTTTACGGATGACATCGCGCACTACTTTCATGCGGTCATCCCCTTCCCCGCCGCGCATGGTGACATTGTCGCCCATGCTCATAAGCACGTCGTTCCCGTCGCCCCCGTCAAGGGTGGCATTGCGCGCAAAATTCAGCAGCACATCATTGCCATCTGTACCTTGCAGGGTTGCGCCATCGTCCAGATTTACCACAATAGCGCTTGATCCATCTTTTAATTTTTTGCTTCCATCATCAACCGTGATATTCCCCTGCTTGTCTTCTACCAAACGGGTAGACTTGGTGATATTAATAGTTTCAACATCGCCATTTTGCTTGGTAAGAATAAGATCCATAGCCATAGGGGCTTCCGCGCCTGCCATTTTAAACAGCCCTGCTGCTTCCTGCTTGCCAAAGCGGAAAATTTCCTTCCCAGCTTTTACTTGTACAAGGGTACCCTGGCTGGTGTAGGTGGACATGTCAAAAGAGGGATCTTCTGAAGATGACCATATTTTGCTGGAAAAATCGGCCTTGCCAAGACCGGCTTCTGGCAGGTTTTCTTCTGCTTCTGCGCCATTAACAGTACGCGGTGCAGTGTTTTTTGCACCCATAGACCCAGAAAAAGGGGGCACTTGGCTGAGAAGATCTTGCGAAGAAATAGGGGCAATACTAGACATGGGGGAATACCTCCTACTGATAGTATCGGCATAATGCAAAAAAGCCTTAGGCAAAAATTGCAGTATTGTGCATGCTATGCAAAAGTAGGGCCAGAGGGGAAGGAGGATTGACAGCCCA
>CAZPTC010000207.1:0-2832 GCA_964589455.1 uncultured Desulfovibrionaceae bacterium
TACGCGACTCCAGCAGTGGGGCCGCGAAATTTTTGGCCGATCGTCTGGCCTGCTCCATCCTCAATGCCGGGGATGGCTGGCACGCCCACCCCACCCAGGCCCTTTTAGACGCCTATTCCCTGCGCACCCTCTGGGGCGATACCTTTGCCGGTAAAACCCTTACCATAATTGGCGATGTTGCCCACAGCCGCGTAGCCCGCTCCAATGTGTGGCTGCTCTCTGCCCTTGGCGTAAACGTACGCCTTTGTGGCCCCCGTACCTTACTGCCCCGCAATGTTGAGCACTGGCCCGCCACCGTGTATTCCAACCTGGAAGAAGCCTGTAAAGACGCAGATGCCCTGATGTGCCTGCGCCTTCAATTAGAAAGACAGGAAGCCGGCCTTTTGCCAGACCTGCGCGATTATTCCGCCCGCTACTGCCTCTCCCCCCGTCATATTGAGCACGCCAAACCAAATGCCCCCATTTTGCACCCTGGCCCCATGAACCGTGGCGTAGAAATTTCTTCTGACCTTGCAGATTCCCCCCAAAGCCTTGTTCTGGAACAGGTTTCTGCCGGTGTTGCCGTGCGTATGGCCCTTTTATACCTTTACGGCACCCGCCACGAAGTCCAGCACAGCCCGGAAATATTCAGCGCCTAAGCCTGCCCTGCCTTCTTCCCCTATTGCCTTACAGCCATAAGGAACAGATATATGGATCTTTTTCTCCAAAATGCCACCTACTGCGGCAATACCGTAGATATGCTTGTAAAAGACGGCCGCATTGCCGCCTTTGGCCCCTCTCTGCCCGCCCCTTCCTCAGCCATCCCTCACATGGACGCCAAAGGCCAGCTTCTTTTCCCCAGCCTTATTGACGCCCACGTTCACCTGCGCGAACCCGGCTTTGAGTGGAAAGAAGACATACAAAGCGGCCTTAACGCCGCCGCCCACGGCGGCTTTGGCCATGTTATAGCCATGGCCAACACAGACCCCGTAAACGATAATGCAGGCATCACCCGCTCTATTATAGAATCTGCCCACCGCTCCCACCCCCACGGCCCCTTTGTACACCCCATTGCCGCCGCCACCGTTGGGCTGGAAGGCAAAGAGCTTGCCCCCTTAGGCGAACTTGCCGCCGCCGGCTGCATAGCCGTTTCTAATGACGGCCTCCCCCTTGCCAATACGGAAATTCTGCGCCGCGTTATGGAATACGCCTCTGACCTTGGCCTTATCCTCACAGACCACTGCGAAGACCCCTACCTTGCCAAAAAAGCCCAGATGAACGAAGGCCAAATGAGCGCCACCCTTGGCCTTAAAGGGCAGCCCGACATAGCAGAAGCCATACACGTCAGCCGCGATGCCCTGCTTGCCGAATACCTGCACATCCCCATCCACCTTGCCCACATTTCCGCCAAAATTTCCCTGGATATCATTGCCTGGGCCAAAGCTCGCGGCATACCCATTACCGCAGAAACCTGCCCCCATTACCTCTTCCTTACTGATGAAGAACTTTCCTCCTACAGCCCCAACGCAAAAGTTAACCCACCCCTGCGCACAGCCGCAGACGTTGCCGCCATGCGCGAAGCCGTGAAATCTGGCCTTATCGATATACTCGCAACAGACCACGCCCCCCACGCTGCCCACGAAAAAGAACACCCCTTAGACCTTGCCCCTAACGGTATTTCTGGCCTGGATACCGCCCTCTCCCTCTACGTTGCCCTTATGCAGGAAAATGTGCTCACCCATGCAGATATTATCCGCCTCTGCGCCACCAAGCCCGGCGAAATTTTCCACATACCCGTTAACTCCTTCCAAGTGGGCGATGTAGCAGATTTTATCCTCTTCGACCCCACCCACCAATGGGTAGTAAGCCGCGAAACCATGTTCTCCAAAAGCGCCAACACCCCCTGGCTTGGCAAAACCATGCAGGGCCGCGTGAGCGCCCACTATATGGCCGGCAGAGCTTTGTGGTAAAATACTGACCCCCCTGCTGGGGACTACCCCTACCCCCCCCAGAGCCATGAAGGCTTTTTTGGGGGCTCCTCGCCCCCAAACCCCCGCGGCAGGGGCAAGCGCCCCTGCACCTGCAATTTTATGCGTATTGCGTAGCATAAGCACGGGTTGCATGCAGCATTGCCGAAAAAACATGTGCGCGCCTCTTTTTTGTCTGTCACTACCGGGTTAAATAAACCAAACCCTTCAACTGACAAAAAAAGAGGCGCGCACATACTTTGCCACTCCCGAAATGTTCTCGCAGGCTCGAACATTTCGGGAGCATTATTTTTTATCACACTATACGCAGTTTTTCTTGCCACCTACCGCCCAATAATGCAAAATATCACCACCTCCCCAAACGGATACCTGCAGTCTTGCCAAATTCCAATGAGGAGGTGATACCTTGACGAAAAAAACAAGGGATCGTATCCGAGTGGCTGCCATAGCCGTACTCTTTGCGATTATTCTCTTTTTGCTTACAAGCAAAAAGGCATACTAGCATAAAGGTACAGCCTCGGTGGTAAATTAGGATACACCGGGGCTGCTTCATTAAACCCAAACTCGATTGGGGAGGCAGAGACTGTGGGGGGTGCAGGGCGTTGACGCGCTCTGCACTTTTTTTCTGCCTCTTGGAAAAGAGGTTAAGAAAAGCACAGAAAATTGTCAAGCACCACAGCAGGCTATAGAACTCTCCATCTCTTGATAAGCCTATCCTCTCCTTCCACGCATTATTTTTTATCACACTATACGCAGTTTTTCTTGCCACCTACAGCGCAATAATGCAAAATATCACCACCTCCCCAAACGGATACCTGCAGTCTTGCCAAATTCCAATGAGGAGGTGATACCTTGACGAAAAAAA
>CAZPTC010000207.1:2932-4845 GCA_964589455.1 uncultured Desulfovibrionaceae bacterium
AGTTTTTCTTGCCACCTACAGCGCAATAATGCAAAATATCACCACCTCCCCAAACAGGGTGTTGCACTTTTGGTGCAATACCCTGTAGCCTGTTAGCAAAGCTAACAGGCTCGGCAGAACGAATAGGCGGCGCTTAGCGGCGCCGTTAAATGAGTGAATGCCGTGTGTTGCACCGCAGTAGTAACTCTGACCTTACTATTTTCAAAGATTGACTTTTTTGCCCACTCGTCCCTCCTCCTAAAAGATACCTGCAGTCTTGCCAAATTCCAATGAGGAGGTGATACCTTGACGAAAAAAACAAGGGATCGTATCCGAGTGGCTGCCATAGCCGTACTCTTTGCGATTATTCTCTTTTTGCTTACAAGCAAAAAGGCATACTAGCATAAAGGTACAGCCCCGGTGGTGTTATTGGATACACCGGGGCTGCTTTGAAAAACCTTTAACCGAGGTTTGGGGAGGCAGAGACTGTGGGGGGTGCAGGGCGTTAGCGCGCTCTGCACTTTTTTTCTGCCTCTTGAAAAAGAGGTTAAGAAAACCACAGAAAATTGTCAAGCACATGCGCGTGTTATAATTTAACCCCAATAGAAAGTTTTTTTAGGAAAGAGTGAGGGGTCTGGGGAGGGAGAAAACCCTTTTGTTGAAACAAAAGGGTTTTCTCCCTCCCCAGCCTGCGCGCCCTTATCTTTTTCTTGTTTATGCCGAAGAGAGAGTGTAAGCTTATGGGCATGGTAGCAGGTTTTCGTTCTTACAAACCGCCTCTGTTTTTACACGGTCAAGGAATGTACTAAAAGCAGGTATCACGTTTTCGCGTATATCGCCTGCAACAACAAGAACCAGCAGCTCATCCCCCGGGTGATACAAGCCGCTTTTTCCAAAGGCCAAGGCTTTAAATATTCCTGGCAATCCTTCTGTTTCCAAGGCTATTTGGGCAAGTTTTTTTTCATCCACCTGGATAGAAATACTTTCCACCTGGCTGTGGGCACGGGAAAGGTCAGCGCGGGTACTGGCGCGGCACACCCCTTTATGTGTCAGCACCATGCCCACGTTTTCTGTATAGCCGGGGCACTTTGCCAATTCTGCCAATATGTTGTTTATATCCACTGTTTTCTCCTTTATTTTTAATGATTTAGGTATACTATGCCAGCCATTGCAAGTCTTCTAGAAAGCCAGATAAACCCGCAGGAAGTTACCATTACTTCTGAAGGCTATATACTGTGGCTTTCCTGGACGGGAGACCTTAGTGTTTCCGTCACCCAAACCCTTCAGGATTACGGCGGCTTGCATGTACACAGTGAAGGGCAGCAAGCTCTGTGGTTCTTTTTCACCAGCGATGCGCTTTTGGCGCTTGCCAAGCTGTATGTATGGGTGAAATTTAACCCCATTGCCATGAATATTTTGGCATTCCCGGGTGTATTGCGCGTGGGTGTCGGGCAAACCCTCTCCCTTGCTATGGATAGCGACCTAGCCCATCAGGTGGTTCCACCGGCAGAAAAAAGCCTTGAAATATGGGTACATCCCCGCCTTGCAGAAATGGGGGCCAACATACCTGGCCTTTCGTACACCAAAAATCCCCCGCATTCTGGCATGGCAAACATGCACTGGAGCCTTTTAAGCGCCAATACCCGTTTGCCCTACACATCTTCCCAGGGTTGGTACGCCCTTTTGCACCCCCTTGGCAGCCCTATTGACAAGCGCTTCCAATCTTCCTGGCGTCATATTTTTGATGAACTGGATGTTGTGCTGCAACGCCAGAAACTTAAATACAGCCTTAACGATAACTTCCTTATGGTACCCATTGACGACTTACGCCAAATGCGCGTATGGGTGCGGGAATTTTTACAAATTTTTTATAAAATCAAAGAAGCAGATCCAGAATCTTACTGGCCCTGCGTTTCTGCTATTGTAGACAAGCG
>CAZPTC010000208.1:0-4802 GCA_964589455.1 uncultured Desulfovibrionaceae bacterium
AAGGGTAAGAATGGCGTAACCTGCTGCGTACCCGGGGGAATAGCGGGCAATAAGCAAATACACTACAAGGCCAATGGGGAACACAAAAAGGGGCCAAAGCAGTTTAATGATGTTGGTGTTGTAGGGAATGGTGATTTTTTGGATGTTTTCGCGCCCAATCATAAAGCGCACACCCTGGAAGGTGATGAGGTAAAAGAGCACGCAGGGCACTATGGAATTTATCATCAATTCGCCATAGGGAACACCCAAAAAGCCTGCCATGATGAATACCACAACGCCCAAAACAGGTGGGGTAATATTGCCCCCAGAAGATGCCATAGCTTCAATGGCGGCGGCTTGCGTGGGTTTAAAGCCGCTGCGCATCATAAGGGGTATGGTAAATGCGCCTGTAAACGCCACATTAGCAGTGGCAGAGCCAGTAACCATGCCCACAAGAGAGCTTGAGGCAATGGAGCCATAGGCAGAGCCACCCTTGGTGTGGTTACCAAGAAAATTGCCTATTTCATTGAATAAGCTGTGGATGTTGAAGGCAGAAAAAAGAGAGCCGAAAATAAAAAACGGCATAAGCATGGTGTAGGAAGAAGAAAGCATGACCCCGTAAATACCGTCAAAACCCACACTGAGGTTAGAAATGACAAGGCGGGGGTTCATGTATTGGTGTCCAAAAACACCGGGAATAAGATGCCCAAAAAGCGCATACAGTATGGCTAATACAGTAAGCACCACAAATATGCCACCCCATAGAATGCTGGTAAGGGTAAGCACGCATACCACCATAATCCAGCCCACAATCTGGTCTTTCATGGGGGGCATACCCACAAACATGTCCAGCTCTTCATAATTGGCAGAAATATATATGGCGCAAAAAGCAAGCACAACAGCGGCAAGGCCAACAAGTGCGGCTACGCCTTTTTTTTCTGTTTTTAAAAGGCTGGAGAGAAAAAGCATGCCACAGGCATACACAAGGAAAAGGTTTTGGGTAAAAATAGGGTCAAATGCGGGGAAGTAGATGAGGTAGAAGAAAAAGAATATGCCGCCAATGCCAAGCAGTTTAATGCTCAGTTCAATAGCACGGCGCAAGGGGGTTGCTTCTGTGAGGATTTTTTCCCCAAAGAATTGTTTGGCTACAATATCTGGGCTTCGTGTGGCTTCCATGGCTTCCCTCTTTCGATTTAGGGTTATGGATACAGGGTGGGCGCTTGCCCACCCCAGTCACTTTTGGGCAAAATGCCCTATTTGGAAGAACACGCCGGGCGGAAATTAATGTCGTCCATAATTTGGTAAATAACTGCGCCTTCTACAGTTTTGGGCAATGGCCAACCTGTAAGGTAGCAGAATGTGGGCACTAAATCCACAAGGTTACACACGCGCTGCATATTAAAGCCCTTGCGTATGCCAAGCTCTGGCCCATAAAACACGCACAGGGTTTTGAGTGTGCCAATGCCGTATTCTGCTGCTGGCAACATGGGGCCGTGCTGGGCGTAAAATTCTGGCCATTGGGCATAGACAACGTCGCCACATTGTTCGCCCCAAAGGCCCATCATCATGGCTTCCTTTTTGGGCAGGGCAAGGCAGAAGGGGCGCTTGCCTGTTGTGGGGTCAACATACGTCATAAGCACATCAATAATTTCTCGCTGTACTTTTTCGTAATCTTCTGGTTCTACAATACCTTCCGGGTCACGGCCTTTCAGGTTGACATACACGTAGCATGTACGCTGCGGTATAGCGCGCGAGCGGGAGGTATCTACCCTGGTGCTCAGTTTGGCAAAACTGCCGCGTATGTTCGGCGGCAGGCCTTCTAAACCTTCTGGCAGTTCTACGGGCAGGTCAAAGCAAAGGCCGGCCTTTTTCATAATATCCATCATATCTACACGCGGGCCGTCTGCCACTGCGCCGTGGTCAGAAATGAGCAGCACAAGGGTTTTGTCATCAAAAATGTTAAGCAGGCGGCCAAGGTAACGGTCTGCATACTTATAAAGCTGCTGGTGCAGTTGCCAGGCTTTTTCGTAGCTTTGTTTGCTGGAGCAGGTATTGGCGTCCAGCTCTGTCATCAGCACATGGTAAATGTAGTCTGTGGGGTGCGCGTGGGAGTAAAAAATATCCCAGTCTGCGGGGTTGCCCATAAGGGCTTCTGCTGCGTCGCCCAGCCAGTCGTAGTGTATGCCAATTTGCTCCATCCAGGTGTCTAAGTCATACCAGCCAAGGGTAAGGTTCATCATACCAGTATTATTGGTGGGCACATTATTGCCTTTGTTCAGCTTGGCGGCTTTTTCGGCAGGGAAGCACCAGGCTTCGCCGTCTAAACTTATGGCATGGGTGAGGTACAGGCGGAAGTTTTCTGCATCGTCATCCATTTTTATCAGCTTTGCCATAAGGCGTATGGGTGTGGTGCCACCGCTTTCTAACACGCCTTCCGCATTAAATGCGTGCGACCACTCGCCCTGTTTAATGGTGAAAAATGCCTTGCTAAAATCTTTACTGGGTGAAAGAGTGACTGTGTCGTACCCATTGTCTGCCATGTCCTGCACAAGCAAGTACCAGGTGGCGTACGTTGTGGATTCATTGAATAAAGAATGCGCAAACGGCATTTGGAAAGTGGCTTCCAGCGGGTATTCCCCCATGTCTGGCACATTTTGCCAGCCCTCTGCTTTTTCAAACTTCACACGGGCAAGGTTGCCGGGGAAGTGGTCTGTTGCGATAAGGGTGTCTTCACAAAAGGTGTACAGCACATCCTGCGTGCGGGGCGTGTTTTTATAGGAGGCAATAAATTCTGTATCCAAAAACACGCCCGGTGTAAGGGAAGCCCCGCCAATAACAACGCCATTTTTCAGCTTTTTATGGGCATTGTATGCCATGGGGAAGTTAAGGATAACAGATTTTTTGCCAACAGCTTCTGCAGCTTCCCAAATGGATTCACTGGCTACATGGTCCCAGTTAAAGCAGGAGTGGGTATTGGCCCCTTCCGGTGTGGTGCCGGGTATATGGCGCCAAAAGTCTGTAATATTGTTGGTGCCTGGCCATGCACCTGTGGCCATAGCTGTCCAGTTAGGGGGGGTGATGGTGGGAAAAGGCACCAGACAATTTTCCGCAACTGTGCCATTTTCAAAAACCTTTTTGAAATTTGGGCAAATGCCTTCCGCAATATGTTTCCGCACAAGATTTGTAAGTGCGCAGTCAAAACCAAGAAGCGCGATTTTTTCGGGTGATTTCATGTGACCTCACAAGGTATACGTTTATATAGCGTATAGAGCAGAGCAAGAAGAATGCCAGCTTATTAGATATTGATTTTCTAAAAGAAATTTTTCTTTTAAATTTTTCACCCTTGATATTTCACGTAAAACGTGATATTTCACGCTAAAAAGGGATATTTCACGGTGGCATAAAAAGTGCGACAATATATCGCTTAATATAAGGGAGGGATGTTATGGTAGAGCAGGATTTATCCCATGTAGTCTGGGAACATACTATTTATAAAAAGATTTCGTCCATTATTTTTAGTAGCCTGGATATTGAAATAGTATTGGAGAACCTTTCTGAATATTTAACAAATTTTATGCCGCATACTGGCATTGCACTTTCTGTGTATGACCATGAAAAAAAAGAAATAACCATACTTGCAGAAACCCAGCAAGGCATTACAGAGCGCTTACATACACGCATAGAAATGACAAGTGACCTTACGCAGAAAATATTTAACAACCAAATTTTGCCTGGCCCACATAATCTTATGCCTATTGTGTACCATAATACCCATGCAAATGAGGCATTAAAAGACTTTTTTTCGTATGTATGGGATAGGCCCATTAGTGTTATACTTGTACCGCTTTTTAACGATGCAAGACTTTACCATGCCCTTACCATTTATTCTTTTGAGCAGTACCCCTATGCGGAAAAAGATGTGCATTTGTGTTCCTTTATTCGCTACCCTCTTACTATGGCTTTTTCCAATATTTTGCAGTACGAGCAATTATTGCGTGAAAAAGAAATGGACCCTTCCCTTATGTATGACATGCTGGAAGGGGAGCTGAAGGAAATGCTCAACCCCGCATTAGACGGCATACAAAACCAGTTGCGCCTTTTATCGCATATATCCCAGGCAGAAAGCACAGTGCTTATTCTTGGGGAAACAGGGGTAGGGAAGGAAATATTTGCGCGGGCCATACACCAGCTTTCTAAGCAAAGGGATAAACCTTTTGTGAAGGTTAACTGTGGGGCCATACCAGAGAATCTTATAGATTCCACGCTATTCGGGCATGTTAAAGGCTCTTTTACAGGCGCAGTTTCTGACCAGAAAGGCTATTTTGAACAGGCACAGAATGGTATTTTGTTTTTAGATGAAGTGGGGGAGCTTTCTTTAGCGGCGCAAACACGGCTTTTGCGTGTACTGCAATTTAAAGAAATACAACGTGTGGGCAGTGGGCAGGTTATTAAGCTGAAAGTGCGGGTTATTGCCGCAACCCACAGGGACTTGCACCTTATGGTGCAGGAAGGGCGCTTTAGGGAAGACTTGTGGTACAGGTTGAATGTCTTGCCCCTGCTTATACCGCCATTGCGGGAAAGGCGGCAGGATATACCCATGCTGGCGCAGATTATTTTAAAAAAGAAATGCCGGGAATTTGGGATAGACCGCATACCCCAACTGGACTTGCGCTCTTTACGCGAAAGCCAGCATTACCCGTGGTATGGCAATATACGCGAATTGGAAAATATGTTGGAGAGGGCGCTTATATTGGCCCCCAATGCCCGCAGTATTTCTCTGCGTTCTTTTTCAGGTGCATTGGTAAAGCAGCCTCTATCTGAGT
>CAZPTC010000209.1:0-4773 GCA_964589455.1 uncultured Desulfovibrionaceae bacterium
TGCTGTTGCAAAAGCATACGCATTCATATTGGCTAAAAATCTGTCACTGCGCAAAGGCATAGAAACAGATTTTGCACGTAGTGCCCCTGCTTTGCGCTGTACATGCAAAGAACCAGGCAAAACACCTGTTGCAGCAAGCCCACGTTCTACACTTGCCAGCATGCTTTCCATAATAGTGTTAAGCTTTTCTAAAATAACGGGGCGGCTCATACCTGTAATGGCGCTTTCATTCTCTAAAATAAGCTCATGCAGGGTAAGGCCTGTAAGACGCAAAATTTCCCGTATCTGGCGCATATTATGGTAAGGATGCACAGGTTTACCGCGCTCTGGTATCTGGTAGCCTTTCCATTGTAAAAAGCCACCGCCAACAGAATAGTATTCTTGTGAAAAAAGCCCATTGCCTGCTTCATCCACAAGGGAAATTTGTAAGGTATTGCTGTAAGGGAATTGGTGGATAATGGGCCCGTGGTGAATATCTGCAAGGGAAAGATGAAGCTGTGCAGTACCTACTTGCGTGGCATAGCGTGCTTCTGGCTGGGCCATAATAGCAGAAAGTAAACCAGCAGGACACTCTGAAGGCGTATAGCCTAAAAGCCCGGCAATAACAGCGGCATCTGTTCCATGCCCTGCCCCGGTTGCACTGAGAGAACCAAAAAGCTCAACATGGAAGCGGCTTGCCTGACCTGGCAGGCTGTCTTCCCTTGCTTGCCCAAGTGCCTGGCACAGGCGTAAGAAGTCTAAACCCGCTTTCATAGGACCAATAGTATGGGAGCTGGAAGGCCCAGGCCCGCACTCAAACAAATCGAAAAGCGAGGTTTCAATAGACAGGGGTGAAAGGGAATTTTGCATGGGTTCGGGCATTCTGCTTTCCCCATTGAGGTGGTAATCCATGCACCTGAGTTTGCATGTCTGATTTATTTTCAATATACCCCCCTCTAATGGTATTGTCCAGTATAGAATGGGAAGAAAAAAGGCTTTATTCACCCTTAACATGCTTTATTTCCAAAAGAAAAATTTTTTCTTCCTATTACCCGCTTTCTTCTTCTAAAAGAACTTGATATTCTGGGCTAAACACGGTATCTTGTTTCAAGAAATTTTGTCACTTGCGCACCTGGCTACCATGAGGCTGAGAATATTACCCATTTTGTTCTGTTGGGCAGTTTGGGGCTAAGACATTACTAGCCAAAGCTTGTGGCTTTTTCCTATCGCGGATCAAAGAGGAGAATTTTATGATCGCATTGGTGTATGTTCTTGCGTACGTGGCGTTTTTCGCCTGTATAGGCTTTATCCTTATGAAGGTGTATGGCTACCTGAAAAAGCCCGTGCACCTGCGTTGGGAACTTTACCCTGTTGCCCATGAAACACACGGAAGAGCAGCGTACGGCGGCAGCTACTTTGAAGATTCCGGCTGGTGGGAAAAGCCCCAGAAAGGTTCTCTTCTTGGTGCCATTGGCGGTTTTCTTCAGGAAGCTGTGTTTTTGCACGCCACCTTTAAACACAACAAAAGCCTTTGGTTGCGTACCTACCCCTTCCATATTGGTTTGTACCTTATTTGCGGCTCCCTTGCCCTTACCATTTTGGGCGCGCTTTTGTTCAACTTTGGCCTTAAAGCCGGCATGATAAGCAGCCTTATTGGCAACCTTACCATGCTTTGCAATATTATTGGTTTTGCCGCTATTCTGGTGGGCTCCCTTGGGCTTATCCAGCGCCGCATGACCACCACAGACCTGCGTAAATTCAGCACCCCGGAACACTTTTTTAATCTTGGCCTGTTTGCTGTGTACGCTACCTTTGGTCTTTTCTTAAGCCTTACTACCCCCATGTACGGCAGCCTTAGCCTGCCCTTCTTCAGCCACCTGCTTTCCTTTAATTTCAGTGGCTTGCCAGACTCTTGGCTCTACATCCTGTATCTTCTTATGTCCTTCTTTATCATGGTGTATGTGCCAGCAAGCTTTATGGCCCACGCTTTCATGAAATACTTCACCTGGCACGATATCCGCTGGGGTGATCAGCCCACCCAGGACAACCCCAAGACCCAGGAAAAAATGGGCGCAGCCCTTGGCTTCCCCGTAAGCTGGAAAGCCCCACACATTAAGGGCGATGGGAAGAAAAACTGGGGTGAAGTAGCCACAACCAACCCCACTGCCCAGCCTGACGCTTAAGTAGGCAAGGAGTTATATATGAAAACAGATCTTACCTTTAATGATATGTCCACCGCAGTAGGTCAAATGACCACTGTGGAGCCGGAACGCTTTATTAAGCTTCCTGTGGACTTTGAAGACTTCCCCTGGAAACCCTACACTGACGCCCAAAAAGACGAATTTTGCGTTCTTTTGGACGACGTGAATGTGCTCCAGATGCCTATGCCCAAAACACCGGCAGAAGAAGAGGAAATGGTTAACAAGTTTATTGACGGTATGCGTAAACTCTTTACGCCCGAAAATAACTGGACCTTCCTTTGTATGCTGGATACAAGCATGGAATACTGCGCGCAGTGCAATTCCTGCTCTGAAGCCTGCCACCTGTACGAAGCCACAGGCGGCCACGATATGTACCGCCCCAACTTCCGCTCAGAGCTTTTCCGCCGTATTTACAAGCAATATGTGAAAAAAGAACCCCTTGCTAAGTGGCGCTATGGTGATACCCAGCTTAATTGGAAAACCGTTGCCCGCCTTGCAGAGCTTGCCTACCGCTGTAATGTGTGCCGCCGCTGCGCCCAAACCTGCCCCATTGGGGTAGACAATGCCCTTATTGCCCGCGAATTGCGCAAGCTTTTCAGCCAGGAATTTGGCATTGCCCCGCGCGAACTGCACGATAAAGGCACCATGAACCAACTGCGCGTGGGTTCCTCTACAGGTATGACCCCCGCCACAGTTATTGAAAACGTGGAATTTATTGACGAAGATTTTTCCGAATCCACAGGCTTTGAATTCAAAACCCCCTGGGACGTGGAAGGCGCAGACATTCTGCTTATCCACAATGCAGGCGAAATTATGGCCTGGCCGGAAAATATCGCCGCTTTTTCCATTATTTTTGAAGCCGCAGGCCTTTCTTGGACACTCAGCAGTGACCTTGTGGGTTATGACTCCGTCAACTACGGCCTTTTTTATGATGACGTACAAACCGCCCGTATTGCCCTTTTGCATGCACAAGCCGCCAAAAAGCTTGGTGTAAAGCGCATTGTCATTGGCGAATGCGGCCACGCACACAAAGGCCTTAACGTTATCGCAGACCGTATTTTGCCCCCTGGCCTGCAAATCCCGCGTGAAAGCTGTTTCCCCATCCTGCGCGACATAGTGCTTGGTGGCAAAATAAAGCTGGATCCCAGCCGTAACAACTTCCCCGTTACCCTGCACGACCCCTGTAATGTTGTGCGCCTTATGGGTGTGGTGAAACCCCAACGCGAAATTCTGCACGCTATTGCCCCCCAATTCCGTGAAATGACCCCCCACGGCGTAGATAACTACTGCTGCGGTGGTGGTTCTGGCTTTGCCATTATGACCCGGAATAATATTGAAGGCTGGCGTATGAATATCTCTGGCCGTAAGAAGATGCAGCAAATCACCAATGCTTTCAGCGATTGCCTTGGCCCTGAAACCAAAAAATACGTCTGTGCCCCCTGCTCTAACTGCAAGGGCCAGATACGCGAAATGCTGGAGCATAACAACCTGCTGGAAAAGAACAGCATACAATACGGTGGCCTTGTTGAACTTATTGTTAACGCCATGGTAGACGTGAACCCCGGCTTTATTAAGTGGGAAGAAGAATAGTGCCGTAAAGGAAGGGGAATACCCCTTCCTTTCCTGCTGACAATCTGATGCCCCCTGCATGGCCGACATGTAGGGGGCATTTTGGTTTATTATCCAATACGCATTATTTGTGGAATAAGGAATAGAACATGCATTGCAATACGTAAACGCAGAGGGTAAAAAAATGTCGCTTTTTAACTTAGGGTATAACCCAAATGAGGATGCAGCACCTGCCAATACCCCCACTGGGGATGCAGGTAAACAAGAGCCAGGGCCCAAAAAGTACAATCTTCCCCAGATCAGCAGCACCCTGAAAGCCGTGCTTATTGCGGGAATTCTGACATTTTGCATTGTTCTCCCAGGCATATATTATATGTTTGAGAATGTCCCGGCTGGCTATATCTGTGTTATCCAAAGCCCCATATCCGGTAAACTGGATATCCACGTTAATCCTGGTGTAAAACTGCAATTATTTGGGCGCGTAACGCTTTATCCACGGGCAGGCGTATATGAATTTCTTCAGCCTATTGATCCTAATGACGCTGACCAGCGCAACCGGTATAATGCGGATGCGGATAAATCCTTAAAAATAACCTTTAACGACGGTGGGGAAGCATGGATAAGCGGTTCTATCCGCTACGAATACCCGCTGGAAATTGAAAAAATAGAAATTTTGCATAAAATGTTTTCCCACCACGACGCAATTGTGGATGGCCTTATTAAAAAAACAATAGAGCGCAGTGTGTATATGTCCGGCCCGCTTATGTCCTCAATAGACAGCTTTATGTCACGCCGGGCAGATTTACCAAAGCTTATAGAAGACCAGGCGCGCAATGGCTTGTACGAGGTTATTACGCGGGATGTGGTCATGGAAGATGAATTTACCAAAGAGCGTAAAACCATTAAGCAGGCAGAACCAGTGAAAGATTCTTCTGCCCCGGGCGGCCTGAAGCGCCAGGAAGAAAGCGTGCTGACAGGGTATGGCATTTCTTTTTCCAACTTTGCCACCAACAATATTTCCTAT
>CAZPTC010000210.1:0-1881 GCA_964589455.1 uncultured Desulfovibrionaceae bacterium
TCCCGCCTGTACTACCTGCGTAACCTCAAAGGTAAAGCCGCGCGTATTAAGCCCAAAAATCGCTACGCCTAAAACCGTTTTTTCTTACTGCCAAAAGGCGGGCTGCTTTTGCACCCCGCCTTTTGGTGTTGGGTTAAGAGCGATTTGGGGGAGGGGCAAACCCCCATCCCCCTCTTTCCCAAATAACTTTATCATGCAATAGGCAAAGTAGCTCTACACTATTCCCTTTTTTATTCTGCTGTGCGAGAATTTGGTATGGACAGCCCCAAGCCGACAATACGCCCTCATGAAGAGAATATCCCCCCAGAAAAATTTCTTACTGGCCGCTTAGCGCCGTCACCAACGGGGTATATGCATGTTGGCAATGCGTGGGCGTTTTTGCTGGCATGGTGGGCTGCAAAGTGGGGTGGTGGCAAGGTGCTGTTGCGCATGGAAGACATTGACCCAGAGCGCAGCAGGCCGGAGTTTGCCCGCGCTATACGAGAAGATTTTGCCTGGCTTGGCCTGGACTGGGAAGAAGTTCCAGAGCAGAGCAGCAGGGTTGGGGCGTATACGCAGGCTTTGGAGCTTTTGGAAGCCTTGGGCTATGTATACCCGTGTTTTTGTAGCCGCAAGGAATTGCGGGCGCTTGCAGAGCTTGCCCATGCACCACATGGGGGAGTGGAAGCAGGAAGAGAAAAAGCGGGGCAGTGCAGGTGCAGAAACCGAACCCACGCTGAGCAGAAAAAGCTGAAAGAGCAGGGCATGGCGTATACTTTACGGCTGTATTGCCCACCAGAAAAAAAACTGGAATTTATGGACGCGGTTAAAGGGCCGCAAAGTATAGACTTGGCGCAGGCGGGGGGTGACTTTGCCGTGCGAAGGTCAGACGGCGTATGGGCCTACCAGTTGGCAGTGGTGGTGGACGATGCGGCCTTTGGAGTAAACCAGGTGGTACGTGGGGAGGATATTTTGCTTTCTACACCGCGCCAGTTGTGGCTTTATGAACTTTTGGGGGCAACGCCGCCGCAATATGCGCATATTCCACTGGTGGTGGATGCGGAAGGGGAAAGGCTGGCAAAACGCCATAAAAGCCTTACACTACGGGCGCTGCGGGAGCAGGGTGTGCAGGCTGAAGAGATGGTGGGCCTTATTGCGCAATATGCGTTTGGCTTGGGAAAAGGAAGGTACCGCGCAGCAGAGGTGTTGGAAATTTTGCAAAGAGAAAAAAAATTCCCGTGGGACAGCTTGCCAAAGCAAGCTGTAAGCTTGTTGGCTTTGTCAACAAGCGACCGGCAGAGGGAATAGGCGGGCTATGGCACGTCAAAGCCCCCAGTGGTATGTCCACTGGGGGCTTTAGCATTTACTTGTTTGAGCGTTGTTTTCTGCTTTGTATTTGGTTATAGCGGAATAAGGCTTCTTCTGCGGCCTTGCATTCACCTGGGATAATCTTGGAAGGATCACTCCGGCAGATATTCACAATTCTGCGGGCTTCTTCAATATTCTTTGAAAAATAGTACGCAGTGCGGGGCGCTTTTTGTTCACAGGCTGGCAAGAAAAGGGATATAGCAAGCAGGATGGGCGCAAGGTACTTTACCATGGCATTCTCCTTTGTTGTATGCATGATACCTGCAATACGCCTTATTGTCTATACCGAGTGCAGAGACGGAAAGTACATTACGGCACAACAAAAAATGTATATGCAAAAATACCCCTTAGGATTTTTTGCGCGTTATTTTTGGGTAATGGTACCCGCAAGCTTTTTACCCTCATGCTCCCCAGTAAGGGTGCGCAGGAAGGCGGCAATTTTCACACGGTTAAACTCTGGCACGCCAATACCGGAAAGGTAAATGCCCATTTTATCAATGGCATCGTCCAGTGTGGTCACAGTGCCGTCGTGGA
>CAZPTC010000210.1:1891-4729 GCA_964589455.1 uncultured Desulfovibrionaceae bacterium
TAGGGGGCAGTAAGCTAAATATTAAGCAGGGTAGGTACTTTAAATTTATGAAGGTCATCTGGGTTTTGGGTAAAGCCTTGCAGGCCTTCATCAGATGCTAAAGGGTTACCGCGGTCTGCAAAATAGTCTTTCTTCAAGTCCATGTACTCAAAAGTTTGGCCACCCATAGCGGCCCCAACATGGCAAGAAGCGCAGCGGTATGCCTTAAAAAGGGCGTAGCCTTCCTGTTCTTCAGTCGTAAGGGCCTTTTCATCGCCCTTTAACCATTTATCAAAGGCGCTGTTGGGGGTAATAAGTGTTTTTTCATACTCTGCAATGGCTTGGGTAATATTGTCACCAGTCCAGCCATCTGGGTACACAGCAAGGAAGCGCTCTGTTAGCTCTTTATCTTGTGAAAGTTTTGCGATAATTTGATCCCAATCTTTACTGTCCATTTCAATGGGATTGAAAGGGGGGCCGCCTGCCTGTTCCTGCAAGTTCGCAGCACGGCCATTCCAGAACTGGCGGGCATTAAACGCGGCGTTAAACACTGTTGGGGCGTTAATATCCCCAAACTGTTTGCGCACACCTTCTGCAAAGCGCAAGTTGTCTGTGCCGCCTTTGCCAAGGTCGTGACAAGAAACGCAGGCAATGGTGTTATCGCCAGAAAGGCGTGTATCATTAAAAAGTACCCTGCCAAGCTCTGCTTTTTGGGGGTTATACGCAATGGAATCCGGTAAGGGCTGCACAGGCTCATTCGCGTGTTTTTCATGGGCAAGGCCAGTAGCATAATGTGCAGCACGGCTTTCCTTTACCCATTGCAAAATGGCTTGCTGGTCTTCCGCCGTAAGGCGGCTGCTCCAGTTTACCGCCGTAAATTTGGCTGGCGGCATGGTGTTATTAAGCATAACCCATTCCATTTTTGCCAAAGTAGCCTCATTAATGGGCTTGTCTTTTGCGGCTTCCAAAAGCTCCAGGTTCAGGTTCATTGCGCGCAGGCCAGCCGTGTAATCTTGTTCAATAATTTGCTTTATGCCGGGTATAGAAGCATAAAAGGGCAAATCATAGTCCTTGGTATGGCATGCCATGCACTTATCCTGCACAATTTGCGCTACCTGGTTAAATTTTTCCAAAGGGGGCTGCCCCGCGGCATATGCACCAGAAAAATAAAGCCCAAGAAGGGCAGGTACTGTGCAGATAGTAAGCCCTGAAAGCCATAGTGCAGTGCGTTTTTTTTGTTTTACTGTATGGCGCATACTTTCTCCTTGGTAATGGGTTGCCCAGAGACTTTGTCCTAATTTACACAAGTTGAGTTAGAAGTCAAGAATAAATCCCAATAAGAACTGGAATTGCCAATAACAAGTATTGCGAGTATAATAAAAAAAGCCCTACCAATTTTGGGTATTCGCAATGGGTATGCGTAAAAGATAAGGAAGCCTTGAGGTATTGGCCTTAAGGCGTATCATAAGAACAAGCTAAGGAGCTACTGGGAGGCGTATGAGCAAAAAACACCCGGCAAAGCAAGCGGCAGAAGCAACAGCTTCTGATATGCATTTAATTGTGCCATTTGACAAAAAGGTAGGGCTTGGCGAAGCACTTATTCTAGGTCTTCAGCATGTTCTGGCAATGGATGTGTACATTGTACCCATTATCCTTGCCGGCATCCTTGGCCTTTCTACTATGGAAACCTCCATTTTTATACAAATGACCTTTGTAGCAGCAGGCGTTGCCACCCTTATCCAAACAGGGCTTTTCCTTAAAATGCCCGTTGTACAAGGCCCTTCTTATATCCCTATTGGCGCTCTTGTGGCGGTTGCTTTTTCCAGTGGTGGTCTTGCGGCCATGTTTGGCTCCCTTTTACCGGGTGCCATTTTACTTATGTTTTTAGGCTGGCCCCTTAAATTATTCAGCAAGTTTATACGCCGCTTTGTACCCCCCATTGTGGCGGGCACAGTCATCATGGTAGTGGGTTTTTCCCTTCTGCCAACTGCCCTGCAAATTAACGTGTACGGTGCCCCCGGCGACCTTAACACCAATGCTATTATTGCCTGCACCTCTGCCTTATTGCTTGTTTTCTTTATGTCATTCGGTTCCAAGCCCGGTAAAGTTGGGCAAATGTTCCGCCTTTCTTCCGTTATTTTAGCCCTTGCCGGCGGTACCCTTGCAGCCTTCTTCCTTGGCGTCACAGACTTCTCCGCAGTGGCCACTGCAGACTGGTTTGCCCTGCCCAAAATTTTCTACTTTGGTACACCTACCTTTGAGCTTATACCCTGCCTAACCTTTATGTTTGTCTATATGGTGGTACTTGTGGAAACCTTTGGTACATGGTCTGCCGTAAGCGCCGTTACAGGCCAGACAATCACCGATGACCAGCTTAACCGCGGTGCCGTTGGCGAAGGCCTTAGCTGCTTTGTGGGTGCCGCCCTTGGCTGTACCCCTGTTACTGGCTATTCCACCAATGCCGGCATCATAGCCGTTACAGGCGTTGCCAGCCGTATGGTTATTCTTGCTGCTGGTGCTATTCTTATCCTTTTAGGCATGGTGCCAAAACTTATGACCATTGTTGCCAGCATACCAGAAGCCGCCATTGGAGGCGTGTTTACCATTATCTGCATTGTTATTGCCATGAACGGCTTCCGCGTAGTGAAAAATCTGCCCTTTACTGAGCGCAACCTGCTTATTATGGGCGTGCCTATTGTGGTTGCCCTTGCCGCCTTCTTTATGCCCAAACCCCTTGTGGAGGCTATGCCAGCCCTTGTGCAATACCTTATTGCCTCTGGCCTTGCTATGGGCGCCCTTGCCGCCGTTGTGCTGAATGTTATTTTGCCGAAAGGGGAGTAGGGAATTTTGGGGGAGGGG
>CAZPTC010000211.1:0-4684 GCA_964589455.1 uncultured Desulfovibrionaceae bacterium
TGCATCCATAAAGGTCTTGTATTCTTATGGGGTAAGCATGTAGAAGGTACAGCCAGCGGCATTCATCGTT
Source organism: uncultured Desulfovibrionaceae bacterium (assembly GCA_964589455.1). GTDB lineage: Bacteria > Desulfobacterota > Desulfovibrionia > Desulfovibrionales > Desulfovibrionaceae > CAZPTC01. Next base: position 71 of record CAZPTC010000211.1, read on the forward strand.
TCAATGTCTTTATTGGTGGCGCGCACCAGGTCTTCACCAGTTTTTTTGCTCCAGCCCTGGGTGGTTTCTACCAGTACTTGCTGCTGCTCAGGAGAAAGAGATTCCCACAGGTCTTTATTCATCCACGTAACAACAGAAGAAACATAGGCAGGCAACACGGTAATATCTTTTGCCACTTCCATAAGTTTATACGCTACACCAACAGGTAAGGGGCCAAGAAACACTTCGCCCATGCCGCGTTGCAAGGCTACATAAGTGTCATTAGGGGAAACCTGCACAGGTATGCCACCCCAGGCTTTAATTTGGTCAACCTGGCTGCCATTCCAAAAAAGCACACGCTTGCCTTGCAGGTCTGCGGGGGATAAAATTTTCCCCTTTGTGGAAAAAAGTGCAGAACGGTCAGAAGCCCACATATTCAGCACTTTACCAATGCTGTCAATTTCTGCCTTAACTTCTGGATTTGTTTCATAAATGTGCATAAGAATGGCTGTGGAGTGTATGGCATCGTCATACGAATACGGCAGGGCAATATGCTGGCTAAGGGGGAAGTAGTCCGGGTCAAAACCCAAAGCACTGCTTGCCATATCGAGCGTACCATTCATAATACCAGTTACCACTTCTTCTTGCTTGGCAAGGGAGCCACTCATAAAAAAGTGCGGCACAAGCATACCATTGGACTTAGCTTTAAGCTCCTCTACCCACGGTTGGGCTGTTTCCACGTTAAACACATGGGGGCCAGCGTAAATTGACATGAAATTGAATTCCACAGGCTCTTCTGCTATCGCAATACTCGCACAGGCAAACACACCTGTAAGTCCAAGAAAAAATTTTTTCTTGAGCTGGGAAAAACACATACATCCTCCAACATTAAAGGTTAAAAAGCGAGCAAGGCGAATAAAACTACTAGACTATCCAGATAGTTGAAGAGAAATGCTCGGAAATATACAAAACGGCAGGGGGAAAGGAAAGTCCACCTGCCGTTTAGGGTTACAAGAAAAAGAAGATCCCATAAGGCAAGAAAAGCGCTATATACAATATGTTACTTCGCCCGCAACTGGTCAGAAACAGAGTAGACATATTCTATCCACTCCTTGGGGTCTTTATTTACACCAAGGCGCTTAAATTCTTTTTCCACAAAAGCCAGGGTAACGGGAGCGTCTGCATCTTGAAATGGCTTGTACTCCTCCTTGGTCAGTATATAAAACTTACAGCCCGCAGCTTTCATGGTTTCAATATCTTTATTGGTGGCGCGTACAAGGTCTTCGCCAGTTTTTTTGCTCCAGCCCTGGGTGGTTTCTGTTAACACCTTTTGCTGTTCAGGAGAAAGGGAATCCCATAAATCCCTGTTCATCCATGTAACAATAGAGGTAACATACGCTGGCAATACCGTAATATCTTTGGCCACTTCCATAAGCTTGTAGGCTACGCCAACAGGCAGGGGGCCAAGAAACACTTCACCCATGCCACGTTGCAGGGCAACGTATGTATCATTAGGGGAAACCTGCACGGGTATGCCACCCCAGGCCTTTATCTGGTCAACCTGGCTGCCGCTCCAGAACAATACCCGTTTCCCTTTAAGATCCGCTGGGGATATTATTTTCCCTTTTGTAGAAAAAAGCGCAGAGCGGTCAGATGCCCACATATTAAGCACCTTGCCCACCTTATCTATCTCTGCCTTTACTTCCGGGTTGTTTTCATAAATGTACATAAAAATGGCCGTGGAATGTATGGCATCATCATAGGAATACGGCAGCGCAATATGCTGGCTGAGGGGGAAATAGTCGGGGTCAAATGTCAGACCATTAGTTGCCATATCCAGTGTGCCATTCATAAGCCCAGCCACAATTTCTTCAGGTTTGGCAAGGGAGCCACTCATAAAAAAGTGGGGAATAAGCATACCATTGGACTTTGTTTTAAGTTCTTCAACCCAAGGCTGTCCGGTTTCCACATTAAACACATGTGGCCCAGCGTAAACTGACATATAATTAAACTCTACCGGCTCTTCTGCCATGACAATACCCGTGCAGGCAAAAACACCCGCAAGAGCAAGAAAAAACGCTTTCTTAAACATGGAAAAACTCATACATCCTCCAGAGTTAAAGGTGGAAAAAACGAGTAAACCGTGAACAAAACGTCTAAGCATTCAGGTGATGCAGAGGGGTGCTTAGAAAAAAATACGGCAGGTGAGAAACTTCACCTGCCGTATAGGGTGCCAGAGTATGAGATACGCCCGTTAAACGGGGAATAAGGTTATTTTGCGCGCAGTTGGTCGGAAACAGAATAGATATAATCTACCCATTCCTTGGGGTCTTTTTGTACGCCCATGCGCTTAAATTCTTTTTCCACAAAGCCCAGAATAACAGGGGCATCAGCATCGCGGAAAGGTTTGTATTCTTCTGCTGTAAGAATATAAATCTTGCAGCCAGCGGCCTTCATGGTTTCCATATCCTTATTGCTGCCGCGCACTAAGTCTTCACCAGTCTTTTTACCCCATGTATTAACAGATTCTTCAATAAGTTTCTGTTGATCAGGGCTCATAGAATTCCACAAATCCTTGTTCATCCATACAATAATACTTGTCACAAAGGCAGGTAAAACAGTAATTTCCTTAGCAACTTCCATAAGCTTATAGGCTACACCAACAGGCAGGGGGCCAAGAAATACTTCGCCCATACCACGTTGCAGAGCAACATATGTATCATTAGGGGAAACCTGCACAGGTATGCCACCCCAGGCCTTTATCTGGTCAACCTGGCTGCCATTCCAAAACAGTACACGCTTGCCTTTAAGATCTGCGGGGGAAGAAATTTTACCCTTTGCAGAAAAAAGGGCAGAACGGTCAGATTGCCACAATGCCAACACTTTCCCTACATTGTCAAACTCTGCTTTGATTTCCGCATTATTTTCATACAGGTAGTTGATAATGGCTGTAGAATGTATGGCATCGTCATAGGAATAGGGCAAGGCTATATGTAAAGAAAGCGGGAAAAGATCCGGGTCAAACGCAACACTTGCGCCTGCCATGTCCAAGGTGCCATTCATAAGCGCGGTGACAACTTCTTCTGGCTTGGCAAGGGCGCCACTCATAAAGAAGTGGGGAGTAACAGTGCCACCAGACTTGGTTTTCATTTCCTCCACCCAAGGCTGGGCAGTTTCCACATTAAAAATATGGGGGCCTGTGTAGATGGACATAAAGTTGAATTCTACGGGGTCAGCAGCCAAAGCGGCACTGGTGCACGCAAAAACACCAACAAGAGAGGTAAGAAGGGCTTTTTTACATGAGGAAATGCGCATAACAATTCTCCAGTTTGAGAGTTGGGAAAAAAAGAGCAAGCATGTAACTGGCTTTAAGTGGATTATAGGGAAGAATAAAAAAAAAGCAAAATCTTTTGATTTTGCTTCTTTTGAGACTTTTCTATTTACAGGCTCAGCAGGAGATTACCCATATACGCCAAAAGATGTTGCTGTTTCCTTGTGCCAAACCGTAAGCTTGTGATAAAAAAAGCAAGGCAGCATTACCCCTTCCGCAGCACATGGGCCATACGCTGGTAAAGGTCATCCGGGATTATAGGTTTGGTTACGTGGTCTTGCATGCCAGCGTCTATACTTTTGCTAAAGTCTTCTGTCATCGCATTTGCGGTCATTGCTAAAATAGGTAGGCCATCAAAAGCCGAGTTCTGGCGTATACGGCGTGTGGCTTCCAAACCGTCCAGCACAGGCATTTGTATATCCATAAGCACAATATCGTAGGGATTGTCGTATATTTTATCAAGAGCTTCCTGCCCATTGGCCGCAATATCTACCACACAACCCTTTTGCTCTAAAATTTCCTGTGCGATAATTTGGTTAAGCTCATTATCTTCTGCAAGCAACACGCGGGCACCTTCCAGCACTTCTTTCCAATTTATGGGTGCAGATTCTTCCTGCGGTTTTTCTTCCCCCTCCACTTTCACAAAAGGCAGAAAAACAATAAACTCGCTGCCCACATTAAGTTGGCTTACCAGCATTATTTCCCCATGCATAAGCTCTACAAGGCGCTTGGTGATGGCAAGGCCAAGGCCTGTGCCGCCATAGCGCCTGGCTGTAGAAGTTTCTGCCTGGGCAAAGGGCGTAAAAAGGCGTTCTTGCTGTTCAGGCGACATGCCAATACCTGTATCCTGCACGCGCAGGCACAAAGTAAGGGAATGCTCTTCCTCATGCTCTAATGTACAGGCAAGGGTAACAGTGCCATCCTGGGTAAATTTTATGGCATTAGAGAGCAAATTATTCAGTATCTGGCGCACGCGCAGTTCATCCCCTTCCAAAAAGTGGGGGATAGCCTCGTCTACCTGCACAAGCAGTGTATTGCCTTTTTGCCGCGCCATTGTTTGGAAAAACTCTGCAGTATTATCCAGAGTGGTGCGGATATTAAAAGGCGCTTTTTCAATACTGAGCTTATTGGCTTCTATTTTGGAAAAATCCAGAATATCATTAATAATAACAAGCAGACTTCTGGACGCAATTTCTGCCTTTTGGATATAGTCTCGCTGGGTAGCTGGCATATCATGCTGAAGCGCAAGGTACAGCATACCAATAATACCATTCATTGGTGTACGTATTTCGTGGCTCATATTG
>CAZPTC010000212.1:0-4671 GCA_964589455.1 uncultured Desulfovibrionaceae bacterium
CCCTTGCCGCTGCCTACTACTTTAAAGACTTAGCAAAGAAGGATGGCACCAAGTATATTGAGCTGGATGGTTCTGGCTCTATAGACGCTATCCGTAATGCTTTGCTCAGTAAGTTAGATTAATCGCATGGTAAAAAAATACCAGATAGAAGACGGCGGGGTGGAAGAAGAACTTGCACCCAGCCGTTCTGCGCGTAAGCGGGAAAGCACAAAAATCCAGGAACTGGGGGAAAGGCTGGCAGAAATGCCGCTGAGCAAAATACGCCTTTTGCCTTTGTCTAAGGAATGCCTGGATGCACTGGAGCAAGCCCATAATCTAAAAAACTTTGGGGCAAAACGCCGCCAACTCCAGCTAGTGGGCCGGCTTTTGCGTGAAGCCATAGAAGAAAATCTTCTCACAACAGAAGATTTGGAAAATCTCCTTTAACCCTATTTTTTTGAGGTTATATGCCTGTACCTAAACAATATTCGCTTCTTACGGCCGAACAAAAGACCCCCCTTCTGCTTGCATGGTTAGAAGAACATAAGGCGCGTGCTCTTACGGCGTTTGATGTAAAAAATGCGCTGACAGATGTGGTTATTGTGGCCACAGCTACTTCTGTGCGCCACGCGCAAAGCCTTGCAGATGGCCTTTTAGCGTACTGCCAGGAACAGAACTTTGAATTTCTGCACATGGAAGGCTACACCACAGGGCAATGGATACTTGTGGATATGAACGACGCCATTGTGCATATATTCCAAGAAGCTGTGCGCGAGCAATACAATATTGAAAGCCTGTTCCACGACTGTCCCGTGTTACCTGTTCCATCTGTAACAGAAACCAGCGAAAAATAATGGAGCCCTTTATGGCGCTTACCCCAACTCTTTTGCTTATTTTGGATGGTTATGGCCTTCCCCCTGATAATACGGGGGATAAAGCCAATGCGGCCTTTTTGGCAAAAAGCCCCACACTTAAACGCCTGCTTTCCCGCCCATTGGGGCAGGGTTTTACCACGCTTTGCGCCTCTGGCAGAGCAGTTGGCTTGCCAGAAGGTTTTATGGGCAATTCAGAAGTGGGGCATTTAAATATTGGCGCTGGCCGTATTGTGTACCAGGATATGACCAAGATTGACCTGGCTATTGAGGAAGGGGAATTTGCCCATAACCCCGTGCTTGTGCAAACCTTGGAAGCCGCCAAAAAAAACGGTGGAAGGGTGCATTTTCTTGGGCTTTTATCTGCTGCTGGTGTGCATAGCCATATCCACCATCTTAAAGCACTACTTGAACTTTCGCAAAGGATGGGTGTGCAGGCTCTTGTGCATGCTTTTTTAGATGGGCGGGATACATCCCCCACTTCTGCTGGGCGTTATGTCACAGAATTAGAAGGCATACTTGCCAAAACTGGTGGTAAAATTGCCAGCCTTTGCGGCCGCTTTTACGCTATGGACAGGGACAAGCGCTGGGAGAGGGTAGAACAGGCCTGGAATTTGCTTATAAAGGGGGAAGGGCAGCTTGTACCGCAGGGTATGCCCCTCACAAGCTTTATTGAAGAGGAATACAAGACCGGGAAAACAGATGAATTTTTTCCGCCAATACGCCTTTTACCTGTGCAGGAAGAAGCCATTCGCGCAGGCGATGCGGTGTTCTTTTTTAATTTCAGGGCAGACAGAGCCCGCCAGCTTATGCACGCCTTTGCAGATGAAACCTTTACCTTTTTTGCGCGCGGAGAAAAGCCGCGCCTTGCGGCCCTTGCCAGCATGACTTCTTACGAAGAAACCCTCGATGATGTTGTGGCTGTAGCTTTTCCTAAAGATAATCTTAATATGACTCTTGGGGAAGTGGTGCAGAATATGGGGCTAAAGCAACTGCGCATTGCAGAAACAGAAAAATACGCCCATGTCACCTATTTTTTCAGTGGTGGGCGAGAAGCGGAATTTGAAGGCGAAAGCCGTTTCCTTATCCCTTCTCCCAAGGAAGTGGCTACCTACGATTTAAAGCCAGAAATGAGCGCAACAGCCGTTACAGAAAAACTTATTGCAGAATGGAACACAGGGCAATACACCCTTTGTGTATGCAATTTGGCCAACCCGGATATGGTGGGCCATACCGGCAACCTACAGGCTGCAATACGCGCTGTGGAAACTGTAGACGCCTGCGTGGCCGCTATTGAACAGGCTGTTTTAGCAAAAGAAGGCCGCTTGATAATAACTGCTGATCATGGTAATGTAGAAGTAATGATGGATGCAGAGGGCAAGCCCCATACTGCACACACCACCAATCGCACGCCCTTTATTCTGGTAGAAAAAGCCCCTTTGCGTCCTCTGCGTTTACCGGAAGATGGCAACCCAAAACTGGCGGATATTGCGCCCACAATTTTAGATCTTTGGGGCATTGCTCTTCCTGATGCCATGAAGGGCCAAAGCCTGTTAAAACACTAAACCACACAAACATTATGCCGCCTAATAAACCAGTTTCTTCTCCATCCAGGCCTTCTTCTGGTTCTCCTTCCGGCCGCTCTATGCGTCCTGTCAACCCTGTAGCACCCACAGGCTTGGAGCTCTTATTCTTTTACGCTTGCCCGTATTGTGGACGTAAAGTAGCCTTGCTTTCCCCCACGCAACCTGCCCTTGCTGAATGCGATGCCTGCGGAAAGCCATTTCCCATTTTACCTGTAGATGCACACAGTGTGCACTATGTTAAACTTATGCTGGCAAATGGAAGAGCTGCCGTAGACGTGGATTTTACCTAGCAGGGCATTTTTGCAAAGCTTAGGCACGCGGGAACATTATGCCAACACATTCTTAAGGAGTGCGTAATGGCGGATCAGGTCACAGTTGTGACACGCAAAAATATTGTCCAGCGTATGGGCGAATCTGTTGTTATGATGCTTGTGGGCATTGTGCTTTTTTTTGTTTGCGTATTTTTCCTTTTCAGGAATGAAGGGGAATATGTGTATACCAATGAATCTATTATGGAAGCAGAAAGTATGGTGCAGCCCTTAGGGGATATGCAGACTCCTGCTGTAAACCGTAATGGAGAACTGGTGTACGTCACAGGCTTTGCAGACAGCCCTAATTATGTAGAAGACCCCTTATTTTTTCTTTCTGTAGACGCCATACGTTTAAGGCGTACCCCCATGTTTTACCAGTGGAAAGAAAGCTCTTCCTCCGAAAAACGCACTACTTTGGGCGGCACAGAAGAAACTGTCACCACCTATTCCTATTCCAAAACCTGGACAAGTTCCCCTGTTGACTCCGGTTTGTTCCAAGAGCCTTCAGGGCATGAAAATGTGGTGTTTGCAGATGTGCCGTATGCAGTGCTTAATGCCACCCCTGTGGAAGTAGGCGCGTATACACTGCCCGATTTTCTGCTGGATGAACTGTATATATTTACCGATTATCCTTTACCTCAAAATGGATTAGACTATGCAGGCATAGCCGATTATTGGGGCATGGAACAGGCAGACATTAACCACCAGGCCAATACCCTGTACCTTGGCTGTACGCCTGGCAGGCCTGTTGTGGGCTGCGTTTCTGTTGGTTTTGCTCTTATTAAACCGACGGATGTTAGTTTTATAGCTGCCTTGGATGGCACTACATTTAAGCCCTATAAAGCAAAAAACAGCTATAGTTTTTCTATTTTACGCCCTGGTACTCTTACATCAGATGAGCTTATACAGGCTGCCAAGGAAGACAACAGCGTTAATACCTGGATAATGCGCATTATTTTTACTGTTCTCCTTATTGTAAGCCTATATATGCTTACCTCGCCCCTTTCTACCCTTGCAAGTATTATTCCCTTTTTGGGCACCATTGTAAGCGCTGGCGGGGGCATTATGGCACTTTTCCTGGGGCTTGCTGTTTCGCTTTCTGTTATTGGTGTGGCGTGGCTTTTCTACAGGCCACTCTATGGGCTGGCTATTGTGGGTGTGGCCCTGCTTTTTTTGCTTGTACCGTGGTTCCGGGGCAGAAAACGCCAAGAAGTTCGCGTTATGTAACATTTTTTATTTTTCACATGGTAACGTATAGTAAGCCACCACGTGTGGACAATTCCCTGGATTCTTTCTAAACTGCCCGCATCTGGTTCTTAATTCTACGGGCTGAGGCTTTTTTTATGTCTGAACAGTACGAGGGCCTCGCCCTTTTTTCCGGTGGGCTGGACAGTATTCTGGCTGCCCGCCTGCTTATGGCGCAGGGTAAAAAAATCCTGTGCGTGCATTTTTGCTCCCCTTTTTTTGGCAAGCCCCACCTTGTGGAAGCATGGGAAGCGGAATATGGCCTTACTATCAAGTGTGTAGATATAGCAGATGACTATATTCATCTTTTGCATAACCCAGCGCATGGCTTTGGCAGTGTTGTAAACCCTTGTGTAGACTGTAAAATTTTTATGATGCGCAAGGCCAAAGCCCTTATGCCGCAGTATGGCGCGCGCTTTTTAATTTCTGGGGAAGTTATTGGCCAGCGCCCTATGTCCCAGCGTAAAGACACCCTTAATGTGATAAAGCGCGACGCAGAGGTAAAAGACTGCCTTATCCGCCCGCTTTGTGCCCAGTGCCTTGACCCCACACCTATGGAAGAAGAAGGCCTTATAGACCGCAGCCGCCTTAAAGGCTTTTTTGGCAGAGGCCGCAATAACCAAATGCAGCTTGCCAAGGAAATGGGCATAACCAAAATACCCACTCCCGGCGGGGGTT